>NZUJ01000132.1 GCA_002701295.1 Ponticaulis sp.
TATGTAAACCTGCCAACCTCTCTCCTCGCTCTGTTCATGATCACCCGCAAGATGCCAGACATCGGCACACGGACGGGCGGCCAGGTGGACTGGCTTGGTGGCATTCTGATCGTGGTGTCGCTCGGTGCGCTCATGCTGGCGCTGACATTCGGCCCGACGGACGGCTGGGCAGCGCCTCAGGTCGTAGGACTTTTCGCGCTCGCCCTTGCCACTGGCATTGGGTTTCTCGTCACAGAAAGCATTGTCCGCGACCCGGTTCTGCCGCTGAACCTTTTCACCGATAAAGCCTTCTCGACCTCGATGATTGCCAGCTTCATCATCTCAATGGCCTTCATGGGGACCATCATCTACGTGCCGCTTTACCTTCAGCTGGTGATCGGCATTGCAGCGACGAATTCCGGCTTCTCAATGCTGCCTCTGATGGGCGGGTTGATGTTCAGCGCGGCGATTGCCGGCCGGCTCGTCACGCGCACTGGCAAGTATAAGGGCTTCATGATTGCGGGCGTCATTTTTCAGGGCGTTGGCATTTATCTCATGACCTTCCTGACTGAAAATTCGAGCGCCTGGGATGTGATCTGGCGGCTCTTCATCATCGGTCTGGGTCTTGGTCCATCGCAAAGCCTGTTCACGATTGTCTCGCAAAGTGCAGCGCCTGTAGAGCGTGTGGGCGTTGCGACATCCACCGGCATGTTCCTGCGCCAGACAGGCAGCCTGGTAGGCGTTGCCATCTTTGGGGCACTGATGACCTCCAAACTCACAGAAAAGCTTCAGGCGAGCTTTCCTGGCATGCCGGATATCAATCTTGGAAAACTCCAGGCGCAATTCATGGCGGCTGAAAACCCAGGGGCCGCACCCGACCTGCCACCCTTCCTGAAATCCGCATTTGCTGATTCCATGACGTTCATTTTTTCAGGCGCAATTGTCATTGTCGTGTTCGCCTTCATCGCCATCCTGTTCATTCCGCGGATTGAACTGAGAGGTCGTGGCGATCAGAAAAAGCCACTGGAAAAAGCTGAACACACGTTGGAAGATGCCGCTCCCGGCGCACCAATCACGCCGGAATAACGCCTCTCAGAAAGTGTCGGTCAGATAGACAGTCGATTGGCAGGCCAAAGCCTGCCAGTCCGTGCGATCAGGCAGCCCGAATGCCCGCACGAGGCATGCCCGGAGCGCGATCGGCTTTCTCGTAGAGACCACGCGCGGCCTTGTTTGGCGCGAAACTGTCGACAATACCAACGACGGTTTCAGCAGCACCGAGAAGCAGGAAGCTCTTGTCATTCATCTGCGTCGCCAGTCGCGTGAGAATGTCCCGTTTTGTCGGCAGATCGAAATAGATCAGCACGTTACGACAGAACACGATGTCGAACTTACCGAGCGTGCTCAGCGGCTCGAGCAGGTTCACATTCCGGAACGCCACTTTAGAGCGGATTGTATCGCTGATTTTCCAGACTTCGCCCTGCTGAGAGAAATAGTTCATCAGCATTTTGATCGGCAGGCCGCGCTGAACTTCGAACTGGCTGTAAACACCCGTCCGCGCTTTCTCGAGAACACGGTCTGAAATATCAACGGCAACGATTTCAACTGGTGCACCGCCCGTCAGTTGCGGGTTCTGGTCCAGCATCATCGCGATGGAATATGGCTCCTGCCCTGTCGAGCAAGCAGCACACAAAATCCGGATGCGCTGACCGGGACGAGCCTCTTTCAGCTGCGGCAGAACCGTATTCTGAAGATGGTCGAACGGCGTCTTGTCGCGGAAGAAGAATGTCTCGTTCGTGGTCATGGCGTCCACGATGGCCTTCATGGTCGGCTCATCACGACGGCGGCGCGCCATACCAATAAGTTCGTCAATCGACTCAAGGCCTTCCTTGCGCGCGATTGGTGAAAGACGGCTCTCAAGAAGATACATTTTATCTTTGCCGATCACGATGCCTGATCGACGCTTGAGTTCGGATGTCACAAATTCAAAATCAGTATCATTCATGACTATACTCCATGGAGTGATTTGCCGATGCCGTCAGCAATTTCATTCAGAGGAAGCATAGTGTGCGCCAGACCTGCATTATAAACAGACCCCGGCATGCCCCAGACGACGCTGGACTTTTGGTCCTGCACGAATGAGCGTCCCCCCTGATCGACAATCGTTGCGATCCCCTGGCAACCGTCAGATCCCATACCCGTCAGGACGAGTGCGGTCACGGCAGCGCCATAGGCTCGCGCGGCAGAGTTGAACAGAACATCAGCAGCCGGACGACAGAAGTTCACCTGTGCGTCCTGGTTGATGCCGATGGTATAGCTCGCGCCCTTCTTGTCGACGGTCATGTGATAACCACCGGGCGCGATATAGATGTGTTTTGATTTGACCAGCTCGCCCTGCTGACCTTCCGCAACCGTATGGCCGCAAGTCGCGTTCAGGTGTTCTGCCAGAATGGCCGTAAAGGTCGGCGGCATGTGCTGAACGACGAGAATAGGCAAATCAGTTTTCTTGCAGAGCTCAGGAAGCACAGTCTGAAGGGCTTGAGGGCCACCTGTTGAACTGGCAACCACCAGCACATTGGGCCTGGTCCAGCGTGTTTGCGGTTGGCGCAAGCTTGGCGTCGAAGGAATTTTGATTTCCGGACGCGGCGCATCATTCGGCTTGAGGCTGAGCGGCCGCAGCGGAATTGGCGCAGCACTCGGGCGTGCCGCCTCTTCACGCTTGCCGAGAAGACGAATTTTACCGATCAGCGCGTCGCGATAGGCTTCAGCGCCACCAAGCTGGGTCGCTTCCGGCTTTGGCAGATAGTCCGTCGCGCCTTTGGAAAGCGCCTGGATCGTTACGTTCGCACCCTTGTGTGTCAGGGTCGATGCCATGATGATCTTGGCTTGCGGCACCGCACGGCGCAGATGAGGCAGCGCCTCAAGACCGTCCATACGCGGCATCTCGACGTCGAGAATGACGATATCAGGCTTGTGCTTGATCGCGTCCGCAACACCTTGCATGCCATCGGCACTGACGACGATCAGTTCGATGCCAGCAACATCAGTCAGCCAACGACGCGTAAGTCCCCGAACGACGGCACTATCATCAATCAGTTGAACGCGAATGGGCGCAGTTTGGGCTCTTGGGGAAGCAGCCAGTGTCATGCTATTTTCCGATCAGACGAGGCCAACTTCAGCGAATTTCGATTGAATGATCTCAGAATCAAACGGCTTCATGATATATTCGTTCGCGCCAGAGCGGATGGCTTCAGCGATATGATCCATGTCGTTTTCCGTGGTGCAGAACACCACGATTGGTTCTTCGCCGCCCGGCTCGCGACGTAGCGCACGCAGGAAGTCGATACCATTCATGACTGGCATATTCCAGTCCAGCAGAACCGCGTCTGGCATGTGGTTCCGACACGCTGTCAGAGCTTCAGACCCGTCAGCCGCTTCCTCGGTCGTGAATTCAAGATCTTCCACAATCCGGCGAGCGACTTTCCGCACAACCCGGGAGTCATCAACAATCAGACAGCGCTTCATTTCAGTCTCCACACAAAGCGGTTAAGCAGCTTTTGAACCACGGTCGGCATCGCCTTCCGCACCAAAAGACAGAACTTTATCAATATCCATCAGAACAAGCAGACGGTCCTTCAGGCGATAAACACCTGCAGCAACCTGTGCCCAGACTGGGTCAAGATTACCGGGAACATCTTCGCGGTCGGAATCATCAAGTGTCATGACCTCACCGACTTCGTCGATGATCAGACCGAACGACTCACTGCCCTTTTCGATGCCAATCGCCATGATGTCCGCTTCCGGATCCCTTGGCGGCAGACCGAGGCGTGCACGCGTGTCGATTGCCGTCACAATGCGACCCCGGAGATTCAGAAGACCTGCGACTTCCGGCGGCGACAGAGGAACTGGCGTGATGGATGTCGGTGCGAAAACATCATGAATGCGCGCGACAGACGCCCCAAAGAGCTGACCACCAATATAGAGCGTTATGTATTCACTGCTGCTCATGCGGCTTGTCCTTTAAGGTTTGCAGTTTGATCGAGAACGGCGAGCAGGCCGTGGCGGTCCGACTTGCGGACACAACCAGCAAAGTCTGCTTCGACGAGAGAATCTTCGCGGTTCGACAGAGCGATACGCGGCACATCGCGCCATTTATCGTCAGTCGAGAGCTGCTCCATGAAGCGGCGGGCTTCTTCGTCATTGTCCACATCGGCCAGAACGACATCAAAGTCAGCTGGTTCGATGTTCGCTTCAATAGCTTCGGCAGCTGACGCGACGCTGGTCACGATATACCCGCTGGCTTCGAGAAGCGGCGCAAGCATATTGCGGAAGAAAGCGTGGCTTTCGAACAGCAGGAGTGATTTTGGCGCGGTGCGCATTTCAGACATGGCCGACGCCCAGTCATAATCTGCCTGGCTGAGGAAGTGACCGATATCGATGACTTCTGTCGCCTTGCCAGCGATGACGGCCGTACCGAGAATACCTGGTGTGTCGTCTTCGAGAGAGACCTTCAGCACGTCTTCCGTGATATCGAGCACCTGATCGACGCCGATACCCACAACGCTGTCACCATTATTGACGACGAGCACAGGCTGACGGCCGTTTTCATTGCTGTTCATGCCACCCGCCATGTGGATGATTGGCATGAGCTGGCCACGATACTGAACAACCGGTCCACGGTTGGTCATCTCGAAGCGATCAATCTCGATCTCTTCCAGACGCGTCACAAGCGACAATGGGCAGGCCTTCGGCTCGGACGTACCGGCAGAGAAGACAAGCAGGCTTGTTTTCTGATCACCGCGAGACACGAGACGCTGGGTTTCTTCGACAACCGTGTTGGTTGTGGTTTTGCCCGTATCGAGCGCCGCAAGTTTCGAAATACCGTTCGGGTCGAGGATCATGATAACCGATCCATCACCAAGAATGGTCGAACCGGAATATTCAGTCACATCACGCAGCAGGCTGGCGATTGGTTTGACCACGATTTCCTCGGTGTCGAAGACTTCGTCGACAACCAGACCGAAACGGTGAGAGGCAACCTGCATCACAATGACAAACCGGCTCTTGCTTGCTTCGCTCTCTTTGTCGAGCTTCAGAGCCGTCGTCAGAGGCAGCACTGGCAGCAGGCGGTCACGAAGGCGCAGTACCTGAGTGCCGTTGATCTGTTCGATACGGTTTTCGTTCTCAGAACCGGTGCGAACAAGCTCAACCACAGACAGCTGAGGCACAGCGAAGCGCTGACCTTCAACACCGACAATCAGAGCAGACACGATAGCCAGCGTCAGTGGGATCTTGATGGTGAAGGTTGTGCCTTCGCCTTCACGAGAAACCAGATCAACCGCGCCACCGATCACTTCAATGTTGGTTTTCACAACATCCATGCCGACGCCACGACCCGAAAGGTTGGTCACCTTCTCAGCAGTTGAGAAGCCAGGCGCAAAAATGAGGCGATGGATCTGTTGATCCGTCATATTGGTCGCTTCTTCGACAGTCACGACACCTTTTTCGATCGCCTTCTGACGAATGCGGGCTGTTTTCAGGCCGGCACCATCGTCACGCAGCTCGATGTGGATGTGACCACCTTCATGATAAGCGCGCAGAACAATTGAACCGGCTTCCGGCTTGCCAACCGCCATACGGTCAGACGGCAGCTCGATACCATGGTCACAAGAGTTGCGGATCATGTGCGTCAGCGGATCACGGATGAGTTCCAGAACCTGACGGTCAAGCTCAGTCTGATCACCTTCCATGACCAGCTTGATTTTCTTGCCAAGGTCATTGGATGCGTCGCGGACAATGCGCGGAATTTTCTTCCAGGCATTTCCAATCGGCTGCATGCGCGTCTTCATGACGGCTTCCTGCAGCTCACCCGTTACATTGGAGAGGCGCTGAAGCGGCGTTTTGAATTCGGAATCCTCCATGGCGCGAACCATCTGGAGAAGCTGGTTACGCGTCAGCACGAGCTCAGACACCATATTCATAAGGTGTTCGAGAACATCGACATTCACGCGAATGGACTGGCTTGCACGCGGACCTTCTGAACGGACCTCGGCATCATTGGCCGCATCGGCATCAGCGATCGCAGCCAGCGATTTGATAGCTTTGTCGACCACAGGCGCAGCGACAGGCTCTTCAGCTTCTGGCGCAGCGGCTTCTGTTGCTGTTTCGCCTTCAGCGCTGACAGGCGGGTTTGCGAAGTCTTCCACGTCAACAGATGCGAAAGCCGCTTCCAGTTCAGCCAGAGACACTTCACCCGGACGCAGCTCGCGACCGAGATCTTCATCCCAGCGAACATCGTCAGCAAGGTTTGCAGGACGCGGCTTTTTCGTCTTCTCATCAGCCGACTCTGCCTTGGCAGCAGGCGCTGGCGCTGGCTCCGCAGCAGCAGCAGCCTCAGCAGGCTTGTCTTCTGCCAGTGCGCCTTCAGCAGCTTGTTCAAGCCGGTTGATCAGAGCCGCGTCGTCGCCTTCAGGCTCTGTTTCATTGGCTTCGAGATGACCAAGCAGCGCTTTGATCTGGTCAATAGACTCAAGAACGAGTGTGACGGCAGGCGGCGTGACTTCAATCGTGCCATCGCGAAAACGGCCGAGAAGTGTCTCACCGGCATGCGCAACGGCTTCAAGTCTCGGAAGACCCAGAAAGCCACACGTGCCTTTAATCGTATGAACAAGGCGAAAAACGTTATTAAGAATGCCCTGATCGTTGGGCTCAGCCTCAAACCGCACCAGTTCCGCATCAATAACTTCAAGAGATTCAGAGGTTTCGGTAAGAAACTCGCTCAGAAGATCGTCCATTAGCCCACCTGACAAGGTAAAAATTTATGTTTGTTGGGCCAACCATCGCTCAGTTGAGTTAAAAATTTGCTTTCTTTTAGTGTGAAGAATACTGAGCAGGTCAAAAAGTCGCAGTTCTTCAACTATCTTTGTCTGACTATTTGCGCTGTGCAGCCAATCAATCAGAGACCTGTAACTGTGAACTGGACTTGCTCCTCGCCGACCTCGAAAGAGAAGCTTCCGCCGAGTTCAGATACAATCATGGTCGTAAAATAAGGCTGAATCGTCATCGGATCCCAACCGTCTTCAGGTTCCTCATGGTTCAGCGCCATGCGGATGCTCGGGCTGAGCTTGGCACGCATACCACTTGCATGCACGACCATCGAGATTTTTTCGTTCTCTTCAGTGATGGTCACTTTCAGCACACCCTGACGCGACAGACATGCCATACCGAGCATAATCAGGTTCATCATCACGCGGACCTGAGCGAAGGACAAACCCTGTGCCTCGATATTCCAATCGATCTCGCCCTTGTGCGTTCCGATATAACCTTCTGCAATCGCACGCGCCTCATGCATCTCGGCCATACCATTGGACAAGCCCATCGTGCCGAACGCGTAACGAAGGAATTGCAGGCGGGCGAGCGCCTTGTTCGTGCTCGACTGAAGCAGGTCCTCAGCCTCGGCGAGCATTTCAGGCGTGGTGCAGTCTTCCCGAAAATCTATCGCAGACGCCGCGGCCCCAACCGGAGATACGAGGTCGTGGCAAATTTTAGATGCCAGATATGACGCGAGTTTATTTGGCTCAAGCAAAAGCGGAGCAGAGTCCTTGGAATCCTGACTCACAGATTGTCCTGTCAACTGGTCTCTCCCTGATTGAGCATGACACGCACCAAAACTGACGGCGCAAACACATCACGCCAGACTAGCTGATTCGTGAGGAGTTTTGGTTGTCTGTTTTCTGTGTGGGGTCGAAAACCTCATCGCGGCCTGATCTGGCACTGAAAAAGACCAGCGCGAACAGGCCGCAAGACAGGATCAGACAAAACAGCGCACCAAGAAAAAAGGCGAACCAGCCATGTGCGCTCAGTGGCGCGGGTCCGGAAGCGGCCATCTGATCAATCAGAAACACACCGCCCATGGTCACGACCAGGCCGATACTCGCAAGAATGATCGCACGCCGAAGCATCAGGGTTTGGTGATCCAGCTTCCTGTATCATCAAAGACAACGCGGCCTGATGGCTCACCAGCGACGAGCTTCTCGCCCGTCAGGCGTGCCACAACCGAGAGCGGCTGGCCTTCCTTTTCAGCAAGCGAGGCGTAAACACTGCGTCGTTTGGCATTGATTTCATCAACCTTGCGCTCAACTGACGGATCAGCGGAACCGACAATGCCCAGATAACCGTCGATTTTTTCACCGACGAGTCCTTCAACCTTCGCAGCATCAATGATCGGGTCACCCGCAAGCGCAGGACCAATCAGCGGCGTCATCAGCAGCATGATGCCGGCAACCAAGGCGGTGATAGCAGTTTTCATGTATTTCATCTCAGAGCCCTCTGATCAGAACAGGTCAGGATTGCTGGCGATCAGATCTTCGACTTCCTTGTCCAGTCGGACACGGACTTCCTGATCGATCTTCACATTCAGATTAATCGTAATCGGTTCAGACGGTGCAGCCACACGAACGGTCGGTGTGCAGGCGCACGCCACAATTGGGAGTATTGCGATTAAAAGTCTCACGCGTTTGTCTCCTGTCATTCTGCTAGACCATCCTCATTTGCTACGCCCGCGTCAATCATTCTGATCAACGGGTTCAGACCCTTCTTGGTTGCGCTGTTGCACCAGGTCGACAACCAGATCCTGCGCTGACTGTACCGAAGCTGAGATTGACCCAGCATGAACAAGCTTGGCCAGCTCAGACTCTAGGTTCACATTCAGGTTGAACACCTGCCCGTCCATCACGTCCGGATTTCGGCCCGACAAAGCCAGATCGATCACAATATTCCCGGTCAGATTCCCATTGGCACCGACTGACATGACCCGGTACTCAAAATTCTTGAGCGCGTCGAAGGCCATTTTCGCATAGTCATCTGCTTGCGCAGCAGATCGCGTGATATTGCTGTCATAGCGGATATAGCCGTCTTCAACAGCGGTCAGACGCGCATTCCGGAAATAGGCGTTCGCGTCCACAATCTCGATCGGGAATTCACCCGAAACGCGGCCTGTCACATCCAGATCGGGTATCTGGAACATGCCAAGAAGACGCGTTAGTTCCCAGTTGTCTGCTGTGACGCGGATCAATTGTTGCTGGCTGTCAAATCGCCAGACAGTTGGCTCTATGCCAAGCTCGCCTCCAACGAACGGCCATTTTGCGCTCTCAAGATAAAAAGCCTGCGGCCCGAGCACAGACACATCGGCAACACCATCACGCAAGACAATTGTTGGCGTAAACCGTAACTCATCCAGAGTGATGGTCTGGGCACCATTGGTTTCCAGACCAAGCAGGTCAGAGAAACTCAGAACCCCGGAAAGCCCCTTGAACTCACCAAGCCGGAAGGTCGAGAAAGACAGCTTTTCAATCTCAACATCGCCCGTTGAAACCATGGCCCCACCAGACCACAGAACATCTGCCGACGGACGCAAGACTCCGCTGGCATTCACCGCGATGCCCCGAAGGCGCTCTGTGAGATCGTGCAGCTGGAGCCCGCCCTGCGTGAACACCAGTTCGCCACCGCTCAGGCGGGCCATTCCCTTGGCATCGGAAAAGCTGTGCGTGACGTTTACAGTTCCAATATTCGTCGAGCGACCGGAAAGCCGGAGGCGACCATCCATCGTCACGCCGCTTGCCGTCAGCTGACCATCTCCAGAGACAAGCAGTGGCTGGTATAGCGAATCTTCGCTGGAGTTTAACCCGTCTTCCACCAGCGCGTCAGTCAGGGTGTAGTCGATCACTGGCCCATCATTCGTAAAAGCGCCGTCACCCGAAACACGATCAAAGGAGAGGTTCACAGGCAGGTCTTCCAGATCGAAAGCGCCGTCAGCCAGGTCGAAAATGACCGCGACAGCCTCTCCACCAGTGTTCAGACTCGCACTCAGACCGTCTGCGATCAGTTCAGCTGGTCGAGGGTCAGAAGCCCCATCAGCGGGCAATTCAAACGGCGCTGAAAAATCACTTCCGGTAATCGTCAATGAGAACGCATCAGCCAGCTGCCAGCTGACTTCCGGCTCATCAAGTGCGAATTCACCTTCTGCAAAATCTGTTTCAAACGTGAGATCGAGCGGCGAGAGAGCGAGATTTCCCTCAAGACCGTCTGCGCCACGTCTGAAGAGCAATCCATCCATCGCACAGGCTTCCGTTCTGGCCGGGCCGAGCGACATTGCGGGCAAACGCGCCGAAATGAAGGATGCATCCAGACACCCGTCTCCCGGCAGGCGCAAACTCCAGCCATTACCGGTGCGGAGCCCGTTCAGCCCGGTCGTCAGATGAAGTGCATTGAACTCCATGCCGAATGCAGCGCCCGAAAACCTCACCAGACCATCAGTCGAGAGGCGCGCCTGACCCGTAGCGACGGAATAGTCCAGGCCCGACAAATCTGCCGCAAGCGTTCGCTCCCCCGCAGGAAGGTCAGCCAGGCTGATCGCCCCGGTCTGCAATTGCCAGTCGCCTTCGCTCCAGTCGAGCGCCAGAGTGGCCTCTTGCAGGCGGAGATCAATTGCGCGACGTGCATCTGAATAAATAATGTTCCCGGTCGCGATCAGACCGGTCTCGTCGAGTGTCATCCAGTCCTGATGCGAGACCGGCCGTATCAAAAGGGCCTGGCCGGTTTGCCGGTTTTGCATCGATGGCGGGCGAAGTGACCTCAACTCAAAAGCCGACGCCGCCTGATCAAAGCTCGCCTGAAACTCGATTGCTGCATCGAAACCATCAGCGAACTGGGACAGGCTTGTCTGAAAGAGCCGCCCATGCGCATCGACGGGTGATGGCAAGTTCAGACCGGACATCATCGGTGTCGTGATCGTCTCTGCCAGGCGGGCAGTTTGCAGACTGACCGCGCCATCAAAATCGAGAGTTGGCGCAACAAGCTTTCCGCTGGCCAGTTCGAGATCTCCTGAGACAACCGCGCGTTCCGCCGCAATCACCTCATCAACCATCAGCGCAGAAGACAGCCCGACTGGCCCCACAAGCCCTTCATCGTCTTCTTCAAGCGATATGGTTGCAGACAGCCCCGTCAGGCCGACGCCTGGGTAATCCAGCGTCGCGCTGGTCATCACACCTTCAATGCCGGTCAAGCGGATCGACTCGCTCGACAGCGTTTCGCTATCGACATTGAGCGACAGGCGACCATCTGACGCCAGTCCTGTCGCAAAGATGGTCTCAATGCCAAGGCCAGAGGCTGCTGCTGTCCACTTCAGATCATAGTGCTGATCGCTTCCGGGCTGAATGTCGAGCTGAAGGCTCAGATCATTGACCTCGACCATCTCCAGACTAGCGCGCGGCAGACGGATTTCCGCACTGCCGGAAACGCGCCCTTCAGCCAGAATGAGATCGGCTGACGCCTCTTCCAGCTGCAGCTCATAGTCATCCAGCGTCAGCACAGTTGGCTCCAGCACGAAGCTCGACTGAATTTCTCGTTGCAAGGCTCCAGACGAGTTTACCGTGCCACGAACTGGCCCTGCGTCGGTTAAGATTACCACCTCACCGCTGGTGACTCGAAAGGGCGGGACGTTAACCGTACCGCCTGACTCACCGGACTGAAAATTGTCCAGAACGCCGATACGGACGCGACCGTCGGTCGCATCTATGGTCAGGGCGGGTTTATCGACGGAAATAAACGTGACTGTTGGCGCGAACAATCCGGTCCAGTTCAGAGAAAGGTCCAATTTTTCAATGGATAACGGATCCGCGCCGTCAGCATCCAGGCGAATGCCTTCAGCACTGATCTCATCAAGCGATAACGATCGGATGGTCAGATTGCAGTGCAATTCTTTGCTGTTACACACTTGACGCGCAACGGATTCTGCAATGGGAATACGTGCAAGCCACAAACATAATGGAACGGCGAACAAACCAACGCCAATTGCGCTAAAAACCCAGTAACGGCGCAAGGATAGGCGATTTGCGGTTTTGTCCGTCGAATTCATAAGCGGCTGCGTAGGAAATGTTTAAAAACGAGCCACCAATATTGGCACATTTTGTGAAGATATTGTCTCGTTGTTAAGATTTCGCATGAATTTTCTGCTGTGTGTGTGTTTTCTGTACACAGAATTATTGGAGGTTTCCCGGTGGACGGAGTTTTTGATCCAAAAACGGAACCCGCGAGCGGACGAAAGATGATCCGCTCTGTAGTTTCCCTAAGTGCCCTGGCCTTTATTGCAGGTGGCGTTGGACTGATTGGCACGAATTTTCTCAGTCCCGGTTCCAAAAGCGAATCTCCCCCAGAAAAAGTTACGTTGACGTCAGCATCAGCCGACGCATTTGCAGACCCGCTCGAAACCGAAGCGCCCGTTCTGCTCACCAGCTTCACAGACCTCGAACCTGTCCGCTCCACCTATGAGCGCACGGAAGTTCTCCAGCCGCGCGAGACGCTGACAGACCTGATGGACCGGGTCGGCGTGAGCCGCTCTGAAGCCAATTCCGCGCTCTATGCCCTTTATGACGAGGGTTATATCGACCCGCGCAAGGTGCATCCTGGCCTTGAAATGACGGCCTATGTGGAAAGCGCTCCATCAGACGACAATCCGGATGGTGTGCGCCTGATCGGCCTCACCATGAAGCATGAACGCGAAGCGTCGCTAATCGTTTCACGCGGCGTTGATGGCGGTTATACCGCACACGAGCTGCACACACGCCTCGAACCTGTCATGCGCCGTGTCACCGGAACGGTTCAGACCAGCCTTTATGAAGCTGCGCTTCAGGCTGGCGCGCACGATGCGCAGGTTTATGACTTCGCTCAGATCTACGCTTATGACGTCGATTTCCAGCGCGAAATGCGTGCTGGTGACCGTTTTGAAATCGTCTTCGAAGAGCTCGTTGATGAGCGCGGCGAATATGTCCGTAGCGGCGAGATCCTTTATGCATCTCTGGACGGCCATGCCGTCGATCGTGGCTTCTATCAGTTCACGCCATCTGATGATGGCATCACGGACTATTTTGACGAAGATGGTCAAAGCGCCCGTAAATTCCTGATGAAAACCCCGATCAACGGCGCACGTCTCTCGTCTAACTTCGGTTACCGCAAGCACCCGATTTCCGGATACTCCAAGCTGCACAAAGGCACTGACTTTGCGGCGCCAACTGGCACGCCAATCTATGCCGCTGGTAATGGCGTCGTCGAGCGCGCGTCCTGGTATGGCGGGTATGGCAATTATGTCCGCCTTCGCCACCCGAACGGCTATCAGACAGCTTATGCCCACATGTCGAAATACGGTCCGGGCGTTAAATCGGGCGTTCGCGTGAAACAAGGCGACATCATCGGTTATGTCGGCTCTACGGGCGCCTCCACCGGCCCTCACCTGCATTATGAAGTCATCAAGGATGGCAATGCCATGAACGCCATGTCGCTGAAACTGCCGACAGGCCGTGTTCTCGAAGGCGATCAGCTTGAAGAGTTCCGTCTTGTGCGGTCAGAGATCGATCAGATCCGCGGCGTCGACGAAACAAACACACTGTTCGCGCTGTCCACACAGACAGAGGCCATGTCGGAAACGACAACCGAATAGTCAGGCTTTCACAGCTAAGACACGAAACCCGGCAGTTCATCTGCCGGGTTTTTCTTTGACCAACTGACATCCCTGGCAACCAATCTCATCCGGCCGCGTTGGTTAGGTGTAATCAAACGCTGAGGGATTTATGAGCAGACCTGTTATGGACCTAGTTATCAACGCATGTGCATTCGCCATTTGCTCACTGATATCGGTCTTCCCTCATGCAGAGCCCAACGCGACGAAACGCACGCGCGTCAGGTCCAAGATCGCTCTGCTTCCTCCACCCGATCACGCTGTCTAGACGGGATTTGACTTGCCGATTTGCAAGTGCGCAAAGCCTGCGTTAGTTTCCCCGACGAGCCGAAGCACCCGCGCTATATCGCGGCCTTGCAAATTCATTTTTCCGAGCAACAGGACATATACATGACCGAAGTCAAAAGCGGTGATACCGTTCGCATTCACTACACAGGCACACTTGAGGACGGAACCCAGTTCGATTCGAGCGCTGGTCGCGATCCGCTTCAATTCACAGTGGGGTCTGGACAGGTCATCCCCGGCTTCGACAATGCCGTCACAGGTATGAGCGTTGGTGACAAGAAGACCGTCACGATTCCTTGTGATCAGGCGTATGGCGAACACGACCCACGTGGCCTTCAAAAGGTTCCTCGCGCGGATATCCCGGAAGACATTCCACTCGATATTGGCAACCAGCTTCAGGTGTCCACGCCTCAGGGGCAGACACTCATTGTCACCGTTTCAGAAGTCACGGACTCAGAAGTCACGCTCGATGCCAACCACCGTCTGGCTGGCAAGGATCTGACATTTGATCTGGAACTGGTCGAGATCGCTGAAGCGGCCTGATCTGACCGATCCATTTTAGAGTAACCGCCTCAGAAAGTCTTCTGGGGCGGTTTTCTTTTGCGCACCTTGCAGGCTGGGTCAGCCGCGATAGCTACCCACTTCCTCAGACAGGAAGGTATTGTTCTTTCTACGAATTTCTGCCGCAGCATCGTCATAGAGAAATGGCAGAAAGGCATAGCGCTGGCCTTTGGTGACCGGCGAAACCGCGTGCAGCAAAGAACACGAGAACACAACCGCCCCGCCCGGTGGCGGTTTGAAACTGCGCGAACCATATTCCGGAAAAGAGATTTCCCCGCCTTCGAATTCGCTATTCAGATTGATCGAAACCGCAAAGCGCCGATGGGCTGTGCCCTTTGTGGTGTTGTCCCGATGCGCTCGAAAATGGCCTTTCTCATCCTGCGAATAGCAGGAGACGATATAGCGCTCCATCCGGGTCACGTTGAACTGATAGGCTTTGTGAATCTGCGGCACGATACGACGTCGCACCCGACCCTGCAGTTCCTTGCACAGCGCATCATCTTCAATGATGTGGTCCCGACGGCGCTTGTGCGAATGGTCGTGGCGCAGCACCGTTTTACCATTCTCTTCGCGCATGAAACCGGATTCTGTGCCTCCGCTCGTCTGATACAGATCAATCAGTTTCTGACACAGCTCCGGTTCGAAGACGTTTGGCAGGAACAGCACGGGCGCCATGATCTCGACACCAGCAAAACTGTCCGGCGGCGGCAGGCTCTTCAGATAGGCTTTCAATTCAGCGGTATGATTGATGTCTGGCCCGATGGGGATTCGCTTCAGAACACGCATGCCCGGATCAAGCACTATCCAGCAGGTTTGCAGTTGAACCTGCTTTTCAGTTGGCGCGGTATCCACGGGCGCCGAACCATAGGCGCGGCTGACGCTCAGATCATAGTCGAGAATACAGCGATGTGCAGGTGGCGCTGTTGGCAAGCGCTTTTGAAGCTCATCCTGGCGGTCCGCAGTGATTGGGAAGACAGTCGCGAACGTATCGTCAAAGATATCGGTCCAGCCACTGATTTCCTTTAGAAAAGCGCGAGTTTTCGGGTCTCGGGCTGATCCAAAAAAGCAGAGCACCAGATAACGCCCTGCAGTTGTATCAAACACGAAGCGCGGATTGATTGTAGAGCGCTGAATAAAGCCCGGCGCTGTGTCGCCTCTTAATATATTTACAAATTGGGCCATCCCGCCCATTCCCCATCTTCAGTGTCGTCTGGTGATTATCTCTGCTGTTTTAGGTCGGTTAGGCAAGCTGAATTTCCGCCCGGAAAGGTCTTCGCAGCAAATCAGCCACAGAGAATATTAGACCAGAGGTTCAAAACTGACCCTCATTCGTAACAATTCGTCAAAAATTTAAATCCGTTCAGAGACAAACTTTTCAATTTATAGCGGCAATCTGCGTCCGTGTGGAAAATATAGGGCGAGGATATGTGTGGGCCTTTGAGGACGTTTGCTTCGGCGAACGGCGGGAATGTCGCTATGATGTTTGCGCTGTTCATTCTGCCGTTGATTCTGGTGATTGGTGGTGCGGCAGACTTCAGCCGACGTCAGGGATATGAAGACAAGCTGCAGTCTGCGGTCGATTCGGCCACTTTGGCCGCTGCGCGATACTCTCTCGAAGGGAATCCAACCGACGCACAGATCAGAACATTTGCACTGAATTTTCTCGAGACCAATTATGACGCTCAGGACTCCCGACTGTCGCAAAAAGACGTAGTCTTTGCCGAGGATGGCACGGTGCGCGTCACCGCGACCGCAACCATAGACACCACGCTTCTGGGCATTGCCGGTATCAATACGCTGAATGCAAACGCTCTGGCTGAAACCTTCATTGGGACGTCCGACCTCAATATGGAAGCGGTGCTGGTGCTCGACGTTTCAAATTCCATGTCCGGTGATCGCATTGAGGCTCTCAAAGAGGCTGCCATCGATTTCTCAAATCGCGTTCTGGATGCTGGCGATAACGTTCTGGTCGGTGTTGTGCCCTTCAATCACTATGTGAATGTTGGCCCGGATATCGACCCGACCGGTTGGCTGGACAAACCACCGACAACCGTCAAATCAGGCGAAAATTGCTGGATCAGCCGCGAAACCTATATTGCAAACGGCTGCACCAGCTCGCCTTACACCTGCTATAATGATGGCGTACGAGGCACGTGCTACAGATGGTCATGTCCCGGCAATACCGACGACTATGAACGCACCTGCCGATCATATTCCTACACAGAAAGCTTCAACGGATCAGTCCGTTCACGGCCGCCACCGCTCAATGTTACTGACGCCGACTATGGCAGTGATGAAGTCATCGGAATCGCATCAGGCGGCGCATGGGTTCCTGAAATTCTGCCCCTGACGTCAAACCAGTCGATCCTCGAAGACCATATCAACGGGCTTTGGGTGTCTCGCGACACGTATATGGAACCGGGTATCAGCTGGGGCGTGCGTGTCTTGTCGAACCGTCCCCCATTCCAGGAGGGACAACCTTTTGAGGGCTACACGGAATCCGGGGGCCGCAAGGTAATGGTCATCATGTCAGACGGACAGAACACACGTTCGCGAAACAATGATGGCTTCCACTGGGGTTGGAACGTGGACGCCGCAAATGAACAGACACGTCTGTCGTGCGAGAATGCCAAAACGATCGGTGCAGAAATTTACACCATCGCGCTTGATGTCGATGACCGTGCGACGCTCGACCTTCTGGAAGGCTGCGCAACATCTATCGACCACTTCCAGAGTATCGACGAATCCGATGAACTGAATGAGTCTTTCGATGAAATTGCGCTCGCGCTCACACAAATCCGTCTGACAAAATAACACGCAAGGCTGAGACCGCGGATAGATTTTCATCTGCTCAAACTGTGGCCTGAAGAAGTCGATTGACGACGCCTGAAATCCGGTATCCCCTCATGCTTCAAACCAGGGACCCAAATGCGTCACAAACTGTTTCTCGCAGGCCTCATTGCCTTTCCCGCACTGTTTGTGGGAACGGCTCAGGCCTGCACCTGTCCGCCATACGAAAACGCCGCAGATCATGCGAGCCGGTTCGACTTTGTCGCTCTCGGTCGTGTGGACATCGTTTACCCGTTGCAGGACCCCGACCTCAATGCGCGATTTGACTATGAGCAAGCCTATAATGAAGCGCTGACGCTCTATGTTCTCGATCATCAGTCGGGCGACGACACCCGCACGCTCCGTGAATTTGAAGACGCCTATACTGCAGAAAACCCGCCTCCGGTTATTCAGTCATTCGGCGGTGGTGGGGGAACAATGACCCGTCTGACGGTGTCTGAAGTCCTCAAAGGCGAAGACACTGACGAGGTATTTATTGGGTCACCACCAGCAGGTCCGCCTTTATGCGGGATNAATTATCGGCCTGAGACAGACGTGGTGATCCTCGCCAACACATCAGATGGTCGGTACGGCGCATGGATGTGTTCGATCCCGATGTTTACACCTGAAGCTTATGAAGCAGCGCTGAGCACACCGACACCAGAAGACGAAAACCCCACCGACTGAGCACGGCACTTTCACGTCTTTCGCGCGTTGAAAGGTCATGAAACTCAACGCACTTCTCGGTATCGTCTTCGTTCTGTTCCTGCTGGCAGCTGGCTTCACGCTTGTGATGTATGGCTGGCTTCTGGCGATATGCCTGCTCGGCGGCGCAGCGTTCGCAGGGCTCGTCCTTCTGATGGTCAATAAGGCGAAGAACGCCGCGGGCGACGCGATTGAGGATATGGGCAGTTAAATCGCCCGGCTCTATTGCCGTTCCGGATTAATGCCGGTCCAGGTCTTGTCGACATAGGCTTTGATGGCCGCGTTGTCGGTTTCGATATCGCCCGTCAGCTCAAACAGCCTGTCGAGCACGACGCGCTTTCCCACGCCATCGAACGCCGCCAGAAACACTGGCACACCAGTCGCATAGGCGACGCGCAGATAACCGGTCTTGTATTTCTCGACCTTCGACCGCGTGCCCTCTGGCGGAAAGCCCAGAACCACTTTCTCTCTGGAATTCACCATCTCTGTGAGCTGCTGGACAAGCCCTTCACCGCCTCTGCCCCGATCCACCGGATAACACCCGACGAGCCGGAATAGCGACCCCATTGGCCAGAAGAACCATTCCTTCTTCACAAGGATGGTATAGTGGAGCCCAACCGCCAGCATGGAAAACGTCGCGGCCAGCGCGTCCCAGTTCGAGGTATGCGGCGCGCCAATCAGGATGATTTTCGGCAGATCCGGCAGCTGACCGGAGACTTTCCAGCCCATGAGCTTCAGGCCCATATCGCCAATCCAGCGTGTAAGCGCATTGCCCTTGCGGGGCGAAGATGGCGTGACGTGCGGATTGTTGAACTTCATTCTGAACGTTGCCCCCTACCCCTGTCTGTTCTGTTATCGGGGCGACAGGTTACCGTTGCGTCAGTTCAGAACAGAAGGCAAGGCAACGCGATCAGGTTCGGCGAATTGAGATCATTCCGGAATAGAAAAAAGGCGGGCCGCAAAGCCCGCCTCTCCATCTAGTTTACGGCCCGTTCGCCTTTGACGATACCGGTGGGCATGCCGTCTATCACCAGCGCACCGGCCTCGGCAGAGACCTTCACCGTCTCGCCATCCTTGATCCGGCCTTCAAGGATCAATCTGGCAAGCGGATCCTGCAGCTCGCGCTGGATCAGCCGCTTCAGCGGACGTGCGCCATAAATCGGGTCATACCCGCGATTGCCGAGCCAGACCTTCGCGTCACCATCGAGTTCGATCGTGATGTTGCGATCAGCCAGCAGGCGCGACAGGCGATCCACCTGGATATCGACAATCCGGTCGATCTCTTTCCGGCCAAGCCGTTTGAAGAAGACGGTCTCGTCAATCCGGTTGAGGAATTCCGGCCGGAAGTGCGCACGGATGGCGCCCATCACGCTTTCGCGTGCCGGATCGGAAATCTCGTCTTCGCTCGTGTCATTGGCCAGCGCATCGGCGCCGAGGTTCGACGTCATGATGATGAGCGTGTTCTTGAAGTCCACCGTCTTGCCCTGCCCGTCTGTCAGACGACCATCATCGAGCACCTGAAGGAGCACGTTGAACAGATCCGGATGGGCTTTCTCCACCTCATCGAACAGCACAACCTGATACGGACGCCGACGAACGGCTTCGGTCAGCGCACCGCCCTGATCATAGCCGACATAGCCCGGAGGCGCACCGATCAGACGACTGACCGCGTGTTTCTCCATATATTCCGACATATCGAGCCGCAGAATGGCCTGATCATCATCGAACAGGAATTCGGCCAGCGCCTTGGTCAGCTCGGTTTTACCCACACCGGTTGGGCCGACAAACAGGAAAGAACCAATCGGACGGTTCGGGTCCTGAAGACCCGCACGCGAACGACGAACCGCATTCGACACAGCCGACAGCGCCTCTTCCTGACCGACCACACGGTGACGCAATTCGTCTTCCATGCGGAGGAGCTTTTCGCGCTCGCCTTCCATCATCTTGTCGACAGGCACGCCCGTCCATTTGGAGACAACCTGTGCGATGTTTTCAGACCGCACGACCTCTGAAACGAGACCCTCCTCAACCGGCTGGCTATCCTGGGCTTCTGCATCCCGAACCTGTTGTTCAAGTTGCGGAATATCGCCGTATTTCAGGGCACTGGCGCGTGTCCAGTCCTGTTGACGCTCAGCCTCGGCCAGTTCCGCCCGCTTTTGATCGAGCTGTTTTTTGGCTTCGGTCGCACCGGCCAGCTTTTGCTTCTCGGCCTTCCAGGCAACATTCAGCTCGTCTGACTGTGTCTGAAGCTCTGAAATCTCAGTCGTCAGCTTTTGCAGGCGATCTTTCGAGGCGTCGTCGGTCTCTTTTTTCAGAGCCTCAGCCTCGATTTTCAGCTGCATGAGACGACGATCAATCTCGTCGAGCTCTTCCGGCTTCGAATCCACCTGCATGCGCAGGCGCGACGCCGCTTCATCCATCAGGTCGATGGCTTTGTCCGGCAGGAAACGGTCCGTGATATAGCGGTTCGACAAGGTCGCCGCCGCCACAATCGCACCGTCGGAAATCCGCACACCATGGTGCACTTCATACCGGTCTTTCAGGCCGCGCAGAATGGAAATCGTATCTTCAACAGTAGGTTCGTCCACAAAGACGGGCTGGAAACGCCGCGCGAGCGCCGCGTCTTTTTCCACATATTTGCGGTATTCATCCAGCGTCGTCGCACCCACACAGTGAAGCTCACCGCGCGCCAGAGCAGGCTTGAGAAGGTTTGACGCATCCATCGCGCCATCCGACTTGCCCGCACCGACCAGCGTGTGCATCTCATCGATGAACAGTACGATTTCGCCTTCCGAAGCCTGCACTTCATTCAGCACAGATTTCAGACGCTCTTCAAACTCGCCACGGAATTTCGCGCCGGCAATCAGCGCGCCCATATCGAGCGCCAGAAGGCGTTTATTCTGAAGGCTTTCCGGCACATCACCATTGATGATGCGCAGGGCGAGCCCTTCGGCAATGGCCGTTTTACCCACGCCCGGCTCACCGATCAGAACCGGATTGTTTTTGGTCCGTCGGGAAAGCACCTGCACCGTGCGGCGGATTTCCTCATCCCGGCCAATCACAGGGTCGAGCTTGCCCGACCGCGCATCCTCTGTAAGGTCGCGGGCATATTTCTTGAGGGCTTCATAGCCTTCTTCGGCAGTTTCGGAATCGGCCGTTCGGCCCTGACGCAGTTTCTCAATCGCGCTGGTCAGCGCCTGCGGGGTCACCCCGGCCGCTTTCAGCACGTCAGCCGCCTTGGTCGAGGCCGTGGTCGTAATGGCCAGAAGGAGCCGCTCAACCGTGACGAAGCTATCGCCCGCGGCCTTGGCAGTCTTCTCAGCCTCCTGAAACACCTGTGCGGTTTCCTGCGCCATGTAGAGCTGACCATTGCCGCCCGAAACGGCAGGCAGTTTGGTCAGCGCTTCATCGACGCCGGACCGAACAAGATCCGCCCGCCCGCCAGATGCCGTGATGAGATTAGCCGCCAGCTGGTCTTTATCTTCCAGCATGGCTTTGAGCAGATGCTCGGGGGTGAATTGCTGATGACGCGCAGCCAAAGCAGACGATTGGGCTGCCTGAATGACGGCGCGCGCGCGTTCTGTGTAACTCTCTGGATTCATGTCGTTATACTTTCTGAAGAAATATTTCGCGGAACCGCGATCAATCCCAACAGAGATGGTGTGTCATATTTATCACACAAGGGGTATCGGCGAGAAATCCCAATATGTCGCAACTGGGTATGATCGACAATCCAGTGCTTTGCTTCGCGGAATGCACCCTACGCGACGCAAAGCATCGGATTGCTAGTTTTCTGGCAGCAACTCACGCAGGCGCTTAATTTCTTTAATCAGTGCCGGAATGTCTTGTCGAGCTGAAGCAATGAAGTCCTGATCAGCAACCGTTGCCCCCGTCAGCTCTATGTCATCCCGGCGGTTTTCTCCTTCACCCACCTTGATAAAGCTGCAACCACTCAAGTGATCCCTTCCTTCCACAAATGAAGTCCAAGGACCAATGCGCGCAGATTCACAACGCTCATATATCCTGTCTAATTCTTCATTGGTCATTGGTTTGGGTTCCTTATGGCACCATGTGTATTTCGTCGCGCGTAGGGTGCATTAAGCGGAGCGAATGCACCAGAAAAAATACCGCCGAATTTCCTGCTAGTGAAGCTGAAGACGCAGGGCCGAACGCGCGTTTGATCGGCGATCTCCTTGGTCCCTGCTTTAAAGTACCCGTCGCCCGCATTGGGTAAAAAGGGCCAAAAACTTATCCAACCCCACACTGCGCGAGGCCATACTCGGTGCATGAGCCCCGCAAACCCATTCAAAACGTCTGACACCGCATCTGGCCTTGGCCAGTTGATCGCGCGCTTTCTGGAGCGGCTCGCGGCCTGGCTGTTGCGCCTCGAAGCGAACGGCGAGACCACCGCGCCAGCCGACCTTACCAGTTGGGTCGCTTCGGCTGAAGGTCTCGTTCATGGATTTGTCCGCATGCATACGGCAGAGCAACTCACCCGTGCCGGATACCTTGAGGCTGCTCGCGCCATGCGTACTTATGGGGTTTGCTCTCGCGAACCCGCGGTTCACATAGAACACGCCCAGAGCTGTACATCCGTCACACCCGCAGACCTTCTCGCGCAACTCAACGCGACCATCGAGACCTTCAATCGCGCGGAAGAGATTGCCAGCGTCCTTGCCCGGATCATCCTCTGTGCGCTTCTCTACGTATCGCCAGATGAAGACAGACCTCCTTTTTTGGCCCTCTTCAGCATCCGAGCCGTGCGCAAAGCGAACCGGCGCAAAGCAGGTACTGGCCCGACATCAATCGACCCTACCGGACGCGGACCACCTTTCTGGATCCCGGGTCTCTGCCCGGGACAGCTGTTTCCAGGAGTACAATCCACTCTCAACAGCTTTCCCGGAGCGCGGCAGCGCATCCGGGACCCAGAAACCACATTGCATTCTCGCTCCGCACTCTCACCGCCGATCCCAGACTTGATCTGGGATCGGCGCCTCAGAACGAGCAACGGTCTGGATGCATCGACGGAAGAGTGGACATCAGCCTTCGCTGGTGTCTGCGGACGAGAACTGCCTTCCCTTTCTCCCGCCATATAATCGCAGCGTCACCGAGACGCAGTCTCGGAGACGGGTGCTAGCCAACTGAAAACAGCCCTGAGCGCGTTCTATGTGAGCGGAGCGATACGAGAACAAACTCAAGAACAAACGCCCCAGAGATCCCTCTGCGGCGATAAAGGCGTATCTTCTTTTCTGTTGCCAGCGTGCGCCGCCCGATTTAGCAACAGACATGACCTATCTCGTGACCGGCAGTTCTGGACATCTCGGCGAAGCGCTCGTTCGGGTGCTGCGTCAGAGCGGCGAGCAGGTGCGTTCCATCGATATCAAACCCGGCGCATTCACGGATCTGGTCTGGAGTATCGCTGATCCCACCCTTGTCTCTGACGCCATGCGCGGCGTTCGACATGTTCTTCACGCCGCAACCCTGCATAAGCCGCATGTGGAAACTCACTCGCGGCAGGATTTCATCGATACGAATATCTCCGGTACACAGACCCTTCTGGACGCCGCGCTCCGGGAAGGCGTGGAGAGTTTCGTTTTCACCTCCACCACCAGCACGTTTGGCGACGCGCTGAAACCGCCACCAGGTGAGCCCGCTGGCTGGATCACAGAAGAAACCGTCCCCCAGGTGAAGAATATTTATGGCGCGACCAAGCTGGCGGCCGAAGACTTGTGCATGCTGGCGCACCGCAAGGATGGCCTGCCGGTTCTCGTGCTGAAAACCTCGCGCTTCTTCCCCGAGGATCAGGATGACAAGGCGACACGCACTGACTTCTCGCGCGAGAATGCGCAGGTGAATGAGTTTCTCAATCGACGCGTCGATATTGAAGATGTGGTTTCGGCTCATCTACTCGCCGCTCAGAAAGCCCCGGAAATCGGCTTTTCGAAATACATCATCACAGCAACCGCGCCCTTCACGCAGGGTGATCTTGCGGAGCTTCGAACTGCCCCCGGCGAGGTGCTGAAACGCTATGTGGACTATGAGGCCATTTATCAGGCGCGCGGCTGGCAGATGCAGCCCGAAATGGACCGGGTTTATGTGAACACCAAAGCCCGCGCCGAGCTCGGCTGGCAGCCAAAGCACAATTTTGCAGACGTGCTGAAACGCGTTGCCTCAGGCGGACCTATCCTGTCAGACCTCGCCTACGCAATTGGCGTCAAAGGCTATCATGACCGGGTGTTCCGGGACGGGCCCTACCCGGTCGATGAAGCGTGTTGATTTCTAAAGCGTCAGCTTACCGCGGACAAGCTGGTCATAGTCCTGAACCAGATTGCCGGTGATTTCGCCCGGTGTGTATTTCACATCGCCAATCTCGGCGACAGGCGTGATTTCAGCGGCTGTGCCCGTGATAAAGCATTCAGAGAATGTCGGCAGCTCGTCCGGGAAGATCGCGCGCTCAACCACCTCAATCTGACGTGATTTCGCAAGCTTGATCGCCGTCTGGCGGGTGATGCCATTGAGGAAGCAATCCGGCGTTGGCGTGTGGATGGCGCCATCTCGAACGAAGAAAATGTTCGCGCCAGTTGCCTCGGCCACCTGACCGCGCCAGTCGAGCATGAGCGCATCGGCATAGCCCGCTTTCTCGGCTGCGTGCTTTGACATGGTGCAGATCATGTAAAGACCAGCCGCCTTGGCTTCACAAGGAGCCGTTGCCGGGTCAGGGCGACGCCATTTCGCGTGGGTCATCTTGATGCCCTTCATCTTGTCTTGGAAATAATCGCCCCAGGACCAGACCGCGATGGCCAGGTGAATGGTGTTGCTCTGCGCCGAGACGCCCATCATCTCAGAACCGCGCCAGGCGATCGGGCGGACATAGGCGCTCTCGAGACCGGATTTAGCCAGCGCCTCGGTTTTGGCATCTTCGATCTGTTCAACGGTGAACGGGATTTCGAAATCGAGAATCTCAGCGGATTTGTGCAGACGCTGAGTATGACGCAGAGATTCGAAGACATGGCCCTCATAAGAGCGCTCGCCCTCGAATACTGCTGAACCATAATGGAGTGCGTGCGTCAGCAGGTGAACTTTTGTCTCCCGCCAAGGTACGAACTCGCCATCCATCCAGATAAATCCGTCACGGTCATCGAAGGGAATGATGGGCGCTGCCATGGGTTTGCTTTCGTTTGTCTTCTAAAGAAATGAATTGTGACCCACTGATACCGCGTCAGACGCGCTTGGCAATGGAAAACCCTATGGCCGAGGCCAGCAAATCCGTGGCAGATTGTGGAGATGAATATGAATCTGCCCATTTCGAAACCGCGAGCAGACCGCCCTGATGGTCGCCTCTTCCTGACGGAAGAAAATCTGGACCGGGGAACACTTACTTTGCTGGCCGCTGCCAGGCGGGTTGATCTTGTTCTGAGGCAGGCCGCACCAGACGCGGACCTGTCACAGACCGAGCTGTCGATTCTCACGGAAATTGCACGCAATCCCGGCCTCGACGTCAGTGAGCTGCGACGGCGGCTTGGCGGAACTACGCCAACAATTGCCCGCCTTCTGACCGGCGTCGAGAAAAAGGGATGGGTCAGCCGGCCCAAG
>NZUJ01000133.1 GCA_002701295.1 Ponticaulis sp.
ACTGTGATCTGGTCGTCGGTCTCGTCGCGCTTCTGGATCGACAGGTCGTAGTATTTAAGATCAATGTCGAGGTAAGGGTGGATCAGACGGTCCTTGATCATCTGCCAGATGATGCGGGTCATCTCATCGCCGTCCATTTCGACGACCGGGGTTTTGACCTGGATCTTAGCCATGTGGTTCTATCCTCTATGCTTCTGAAACTAGGCGTGGCTATAGCAGGAGAAACAGCGACGTCAAAAGATGATATTTGCGTCATGAATGCGGATAATGAGCGTATCTGCAATTTTTCGGTTTCCAACGGGCTGTCTGTGCGCCCCTGAGACGCAATTTTCAGAACGCGACGTCTCAGAACAAGCTGTGATTTTGGTTTGATGCGCCAACAGGCTCTGGTTATGTTTTCCAAAACACAGGGAGAGTTTCGTCATGCGCCATTTTTTGCTGATTGCGTTCGCAGGTCTTGTTCTGGCGGGTTGCGGGACGAGCCGAATGAATCAGCCAACCGAAACCTTCGTTGGCATTGAGCCTGATGAGACGATGGTTGCTGAGGCGATACGTGGCGCTTTGCAGGAACAGCGTTGGAAGATCGTGAGCGACAATCCTGGTAAGATCGTCGCCAGCTATTCACGCCGTAGCGACTGGTTCGTCGTGATTGAGATCCCCTATAATGGAGACTCATATCAGCTTTTGTACGCCGATAGCCGCAATCTCGACTATAGTGAGCGCTCGGGCCGTATTCATGAGCGCTATAACGTCTGGATCGAAGAGCTGAATAACGAGATTTCCGTGCGGATTTACGGGCTGGAAAACTAGGTCGGCCTCAGAGGCTCTGCCAATTTGTCTGGTTTTCCCCAGCGCTTCATGAAACTGATCAGAACTCGCGGCACATTCGCGCGTTGAGACGTCTCGGCAACGATAGTCAGAGAGACCTATGCAAACTTATTCCTGCCCGGCATGCCAGGCGACAGTATTCTTCCGAAACCTGATCTGCACGTGTGGCGCAGAACTCGCATATGATCCTGAAGCAGATGTCTTCCTGACCGGTGCAAATTATTGTTCGAACCGGCAACAGATCGGGTGCAACTGGATTGCAGAAGATGCGGACGGTCATTGCCGTTCCTGCCGGATGACTGAAGTCGTGCCGGACACGTTTCACGATGCCAATCTGGATCTCTGGTCTGAGGCCGAGTTTTCAAAAAGATGGGTGCTCACCAATCTGGCGCGATGGGGCTGGTTCAGGGCTTCTGACACCGGAAGTCGACCGCGCTTTCACCTGTTGGCCGAGAAAACCTCTAGAGGCAAAAATGTCGTGATGATGGGCCATGCCGAAGGGCTGATTACCATCAATGTCACGGAAGCGGACCCTGTGGAGCGCGAAAAGCGGCGCGATCAGATGGACGAGCGCCTACGGACCATGATTGCGCATTTCCGGCATGAGATCGCGCACTTCCTGTTTATTCGACTGGCTGAAGATAAGAAATTTTTGAGTGCATTCCGCGATCTGTTCGGTGACGAAACACAGGATTACGGCGCTGCACTGGATGCCTATTATGCCAACGGCGCGCCAGACGGTTTTCAGCAGACTTTTGTGACGCGTTATGCCTCTTCTCACCCGCATGAAGACTGGGCGGAAACCTGTGCACACATGCTGCACCTGACCGACATTCTGGACAGTGCAGCATCAACCGGGCTGCAGCTCGACGGGATTCCGCGCAAATCCTATGATGCCTATAAGGAGCCGGAAGGCGAGGCGCTGATGACGCAATCGCTCGAGTTTGGCGTCGCGCTGAATCACGTCAACCGCTCCATGGGGCTGCAGGATATCTACCCCTTTGTGATCTCTCCAAACGTGCGGAAAAAGCTTATTTTTGCCCATGGATATTTATCCGGAAACAAAAGCAATCAGGGTGCGAAGTCTCAAACCGGATTTCGCCTGTTCCGCTGATCTTCTGCGTTTGGCTCGGGACTTTTCCGGCCAGTCTGCGTTAAACTCCCAGAACGGAGGATAAGAATATGCTGAAATCTGTCTGCCTTGCTCTGAGTGCTGCGGTGCTGATCGCGGGCTGTTCGACTGGAACGAGAAGCTATGGCCCTGCGGGGGCTGGTTCATCATTCGGCTATTCTGAACAACCGATTGAGGCGGGCCGATATCAGGTGTCTTATCGTGCGGAAACCGAAGACACCGCCAGGCAATATGCGCTGCTGCGTGCGGCGGAAGTGACCAGCATGAATGGCGCTGAATGGTTTCGGATCGTGAACCGTTATTCGTCAGGTGTCCCGTCGACAGGGCGATCTGGGCCATCCGTGTCTGTTGGCGGTTCCGTCGGTTCGGGCGGATATTCGGGTGTGGGTATCGGGATTGGTTTTCCGATTGGTGGCGGAGGTCGGTCGTCCGGCAATGTGGTCCACACGATGGAAATCGTTACAGGTTCAGGCCCGAAACCTCAGGATGTCGCGATATATGACGCTGCAGACGTCATCATGAATTTGCGTGGAAGCTGACCTGGATTTCCGTCAAATTTATTGAGCAGGGATCGGGTTTGGTAGTTCCGCGACCCGTCGGGGTTGTGCCGCGTAAAACGCGTCGCTGAGTTCATTGTAGAAGTCGACGCGACGAAGCTGCTCATTGTTGAGAGACGCAAGAGCATCCGCACCCGGAAGTGGCTCAGGCGTGTAGTCTTCAAGAAGAACTTCCATAGCATCGTGCCAGACCTGAGCCGGAAGGGAGCCGCCCGTAATGCGGCTCATCGGTTCGTTCTCGTCATTGCCAAGCCACACACCGGCAATCAGCTGATTGGTGTAGCCAATGAACCATGCGTCGCGCCAGTTTTGCGATGTGCCCGTCTTGCCGGCAATTTCCCACTCACCAATACGGGCGCGGCGTCCGGACCCATGCGTAACAACGCGGGTGAGCATCTCATTCATATCTGAAGCGACACGCTCATCCAGAACAGTTGAGGCCGGATATGGTTTGCGGGAAAATATGATCTCGCCGCGTGTGTTTTCGACCTTCTCGATGACGTACGGGTCCATGCGTTTGCCGAAGCGTGCGAATGCGCCGTAGGCGCGAACCATGTCGAACAGGGTGGTTTCGTCAGACCCGAGCGCAATGGACGGGTAGGGCTTGAGTTCGGTTCCGAGGCCGAGGCGATGGGCCATTTCAACAACCTTCTTTGCGCCAACTTCCTGGGTCAGTTTGGCGGCAACGGTATTGATCGAATTGGCTAACGCGTCACGCAGACGAACCGGGCCGTAATATTGGCCAGTATAGTTTCGCGGCGCCCAGTCCTTGGTGATGTAGACGCGTTCGTCGACGCGGACTGTATAAGGCCGCAGACCGGATTCCATCGCCGCTGCATAGACGAAAGGTTTGAAGGATGACCCAGGCTGGCGCATGGCTTGCGTTGCACGGTTGAACTGGCTGGTCTCATAGTCGAGCCCGCCCACCATGGCGAGCACGCGACCTGATTTGTCCATCACGATAGATGCGCCATTGCGGGCGCCAGCTGTCTCGCCCTGCGTCTCGATGACGTTCTTGAGCGATGCGTAGACAGTGGCCTGGACTTCGGGGTCGATGGTAATCGTCACCACCGCGTCACGCGGAACTTCAGGCAGCAATTGCTGCAATTCACCCAAGACATAGTCGGCGACATGCCCCAGTAGCGGGTTATCAGGTTCCGCCGATACAAATGAGATCGGCTCGTTTGCCGCTTCGCGGGCTTCGTCCAGAGTAATGTATTTCTCATCGACCATCTGGCTGAGAATATAGCGCTGGCGTGCTCGAGCATCCTGCAGATCGGGGTCTGCAATCATGCGAGAAGGCGCTTTGGGCAATGCGGCAATGAAGGTGGCTTCGGAGAGCGTCAGTTCGCTCGCATTCTTCTTGAAATAGGCTTCTGCAGCGCCGTCGATACCGAAGGCCCGATTGCCGAGATAAATGCGGTTCAGATAGAGCGAGAGGATCTCGTTCTTGTCGAGCGACTTTTCCAGCTCCATCGCCAGCGCGACTTCCTGAGCTTTACGACGCACGGATTGTTCCGGACTCAAGAGAAGGTTTTTGATCAGCTGTTGGGTGAGGGTAGAGCCGCCCTGAACGGTTTGACCTGCGCGCCAGTTGGCAAAAGCTGCGCGAAAGATTGCGGATACATCAACGCCGTTATGGTCATAGAAGCGCTTGTCTTCACCAGCGATGAAGGCCTGAACGACATGGTCCGGAAGGTCGTCAGGATTGACCGCTTCGCCATAATACGGGCCGCGATGAATAAGTCGGTTGCCTTCATCGTCAACGATCTCGATCGAGAAATCGCGCTTGAGTGACCAGAGTTCGCTCGCTGGCGGAAGCGTTGGCATGTCGGTGAAAAGGTGTTTCCAGTACAGGTATCCGCCGATCATGCCAGACAATAACGCGATCGAGAAAACGGACAGAAACGTCATCCGTCTTCTGCGCAATCGCGTCACGCGTGCCTGTTCAATATCGGCGCGATAGCCTGTCATGAATGTTCCACCCGACCCCTTATGTACGTCATTCGGCTTCCAGAAAAAATAGGACCGGAGCTTTTCCGCCCAGCCTAGCTTGTCAGGTTTAAGAAAGCTTGTCGTTTTCAAGAGAAACTGTTTCCGGTTAGGGGCAGAGTGTTCAAGAGCTTACGCCTCACGCGCGAGTATACCCCGCACTAAAAGGCATGAATGTGATCTGAACCGATTTCCGGGCAGAAAGTTCCTTTGAAGCTGGGGAAATCTGAACGCGTTGAACCGTCTCAGATTAGCCAGGGCTCTCTTTGTACGCGCAGAATGGCAGCCATTCGGTTCGGCGCATTGAGCTTGCTCAGGATTGAGGAGACATGATGCTCCACCGTTCGCTGGGACCGGTTGAGCTCATCAGAGATATCCCGATTGGACAGCCCTTCTTTCAGCAGAGATAAAATCTGCTGTTCTTTGGCTGTCAGACCGAGCGGGTGATTCCGGGCCGCCTGATAGGGGCCACGGCGCCCTTCAGTGCTGGTGAGCTTCAGACCAAGGCTTTCGGCTCTGTGGCGAGCGGCTTTGACACCAAGGTGGGCTGACATTTTTTCCAGCGCGACCAGCGCCTTTTCGATGGCGCACTGCGTCTCACCGCGCAAACGCACGAGCGCAGCGTCATAAGGCAGACCAAGCTCGTCCCATGTTTCGGCGGCCTTGTTGTAATCGCCCTCAAGTTCAAGTCGGAAAGGTTCCGGGAGATCAGGAGACTCTGCAGCCGGGTCTTTCAGTCCGAAGCGATCCGCCCAGCAGGCCCTGGCACCAAGGTTCCAGGGGTGACGGTCCTCTGAGGTCAGGTTCAGAAGGTTTTCAATGTGCTCTACCGCCTGTGCCCGGGTGCCGCTCAGCCAGGCTGCTTCAATCTGAGCAAGGCGCGCGGGAACAATATATTGCAGCTCATCGGTGGCCTGCGTTTTTTCGAGCGTTTGACGGAGCAGGTCCTGCGCTTCCGGTGCGTCCTGCCGCATTTTGGCTTTAGACAGGACGAGCGTTGCGGGCAGGCGCGACATGAGCACCAGCTGATCCAGATTGAGGACGCCTTCTGCAATCTGGATGGCATCGTGAATGCGGCCCTGATCCAGACGGAGTTGCGCAAGACGGCCCGACAGATAATGCGTCCATGCGTCGAGGTCATGCTGTGTATCGAAAGACAATCCTGCGGAGATGATTTCTTCGGCCAGTTCGAAATGTCTGAATTCCACGGCATACTCGGCCATGTTGTTATAGGCACGCGCGGCGTTTTCGTGATGGCCATGCGCAATTGCGAGACCGAGAGACGTCTTCAGATGCGCCATGCCGTCCTGATTGCCGCGAAATACCATCGCCGTGCCGATATTGTTCAGCGCATGCATGCGCAGGTCGGGATTGGGATAATCGCTTTCAAAATCCAGAGCGCGGAACCCCCAAACGATGGCTTCGCTCATCTGGTCGTTCAGCATGTGAAGCTGAGATCGCATGGAATAGGCCATGCCGCGTTCTGATGAGGCAGGGAGCGATTCCAGAATATCAATCGCCTGATCGGCATATCGCGCTGCGAGCGCACTTTCCCCCCGATACCAGTGCAGGCGGGACAAGTGACGCAGGTTCTGTCCGACACGTTCCGGACGTTTCAGTGCGCGCCAGAGCGTGATGGCATGACGACGGGCGTCCAGCACGTCATCATCCATATGGTCAGCCAGAGAGGACTCATAAGACCAGCTCTCATAAAGGGTGGCAGCGAGTTCCGGCTCGGCTTCGTCCACAAATCTGAGGGCGAGGTGATAATGCGCTGCGGCCTCGATGTGCGATCCGGCAATCGCTGCGGCCTGTGCAGCAGACGGGGCGTATTCCAGCACTTTTTGCGCATCATAAGCCCCAGCGGCATGATGCACGATGAGATCAAGCGCCATTTTCGGCGTGCGCTGCTCCATACAGGCAAGGCAATCGGCGTGGAACTGTCGTCTGCGTGCGGGGGCAATGCGGTCGAGTACCGCCAGCCTCGCCAGTTCATGTCGAAACCGGATGGTCGGCCCATCTTCTTTCAAAAAGCCGCGCTCGATACATTGGGTGATCAGATCGTCAGCATCGTTACCAAGAAGGTCGGTCAGGAAGTCGTGCCGCGGGGCATGCGTCAGCACGCTCATGCGTTCCAGCACATTCCGCTCCGGAGGGGTGAGACGGGCGAGCCGGAGTGAAATCGTATCCTTGACCGAAGCCGGGACGTAATTGGGCTCCGGGCCTGCAGCCAGCAATTCGGTTGTGTAGAAGGGATTGCCTTCCGTGATGACGAAGAGGGCGGCACCGTCATGGCCTTCAGCGCCCGCGAGCATTGAAACGCCTTTGGGTGTCAAAGGCTTCAGCGTCAGTCGCGTCGTGCTTGACCCTGGCAGATCACCGAGAAGCTGGGTTAGCGGATGGGTCAGTGTTATTTCGTCGTCGCGGAATGTCAGGACCAGAACCACGCGCAACATGCCGATCCGGCGCGCGACGTATTTGATCAGGTCGAGCGTCGCATGATCCGCCCAGTGAAGATCTTCGCAGACAATGATTGTGGGCTGCACATCTTCAAGAGCTGACATGAAAGCGGTGTAGAGCGCGACTGGCCCGCCATCGGCGCTGAGTGCCAGGTCCACCATCCGGCCGAGCTGAGGCGCCATATCATAAATCGGGCCCAGGGTTCGCGGTGTGAACAGCGCTTCACAGCCGCCTTCAATCCAGTTGAAGTCCGGATGTGATTTTGGAATTTCATCGCGAACGCAACGTATCAGACTCGATTTGCCGATACCGGCTTCACCTGAAACGAGCACAATCTGACCTTTTCCCGAATCAGCGAGATCGAGAGCTTGGTTGATAGCCTGCAACTCCAGGTCACGTTCTATGAGCACGCTGGTAAATTACCCTCACATTTTTCGGAAAGACTGCTCCTATCACGAAAAATAGGTATAGTCTTCTTCAAAAAATAGGTATTCTTTCTGAGGCGATAGGCAAGGCGGGCGTGTAGGTTGATTGGGCAGTTGGAAAACAGCTTTCAATGAACACGGGCCGGGGACGCACGCGGGCATTGTTAGGCGAGATTTCTGTTTACAGCGCGTTTCATCGCCCAATTGGAACAGCTATTCAGATTGATCGAGTGTTTTTCGATGGCATTCCCCAAAGGCGGGTCACTTCGGTGTCCCGCCTTTTTTGTGGAGAAAATTCACTTAATAAGCAGGCGTGTAGACGCAATTGCCGTTCACGTCTGTCGGTTTGATCACCAGCACATCACCCACGCGCGGCATTTCCTGAAGATAAGATTTTGCGACATTGAACAGTCCGTCCGGGCCTTCAGCAACGACCGAATCCATTTCAATGGCAACCACGGTGGCGCGCATGGCCTGTGTGGTCATGCAAGGCGCAGCGACGCCTGCGGTGGAATATCCGGCGGTCTGGCAGGCAGCCGTAATGGCGCTGAGACCCAGAATTGGCGCGAGTAAAACTTTGCGAGACATCATGAGACGTTTCTCCGTTAACATGGACAAAGGCAGATAACGTCTGTGCGCGCCGCGAAGTTCCTATCAGGTGTGTCACTGGATATCGCTCACATCCGGTGAGTGCGGAAAATTCTTCTGGCAAAGGCGGTTGTGGTAAAACCGTCACAACTGCCCATTAGACCGCAGCTCATATCTAAAGGAGCAGCCAACCATGCAGTCATCGAGACGAGTTTTCTTCAAACGCGCCATGTCGATGGGGATCGCCAGTTCAGCCTATCCGCTGATCAGCGCCTGTTCCAAACCGGCAAACGACACGGCGGCCGCTGAAGACCTCGCTGAGACGATGGCCATTCAGCCGGACCCGGAGAACCTGCTCGACCTGCCGCCCGGCTTTACCTATGCCGTGCATTCGGCGGCTGGCGAGATCATGGATGATGGTTTGAGCGTACCGGCCTCGCATGACGGCATGGCCTGTTTTCCGGTAGAGGGGGATGCCGATCGCTGCATTCTGGTGCGCAATCATGAGGTCGATTTCGACGAGATCGAAGATGGCCCGTTCGCGGTCTCTTCGAAAATGCCAGATTTCGACAAAGCGTATGATCTGGTGCCGGGAGACGCGATGCCGCTGCCGGGCGGGACAACGACGCTTTTGTTCAACCTCAAAACCCGTCAGGTTGAGCGGTCTCACCTCTCGCTTGCTGGCACGCTGAGCAATTGTTCGGGCGGATTGACGCCCTGGGGAAGCTGGCTTTCGTGTGAGGAATCCCGCGTTACAGCTGGTCCGTTTGCGCGGAAGGATCATGGCTATGTCTTTGAAGTTCCGGCGGGTGCGAAGGGTCTCGTTGATCCGGTCCCTCTGACGGCCATGGGCCGGTTCCGGCACGAAGCGACAGCCACAGATCCGAAAACCGGCATCGTCTATCAGACCGAAGACGAAGACGATTCTGTCATCTATCGCTTCCTGCCAGACACGGCGGGAGAACTCGCACAGGGCGGGCGGCTACAGGTGCTCGTCATCCGCGATCAGGCCCGTGCAGACACTCGCAACTGGGACGTTCCGGGTCAGTATGCGCAAGGGGAAAGCTGGCAGGTGGACTGGGTGGATATCGACACTGTCACTTCACCAGATGGCGATCTTCGCCTGCGCGCCGTCACGAAAGGCGCAGCAGTTTTTGCGCGCGGAGAGGGCATGAGCTATGGCGTCACACAGGAAGGTGGGGCGGTATTTTTCGCGTGTACCTCGGGCGGGTTTGAGCGCGTGGGCCAGATCTGGAAATACGTGCCGAGCCCGTTTGAAGGGGCCCCGGATGAAGCGAAATCACCGGGCATTCTGACCCTTCACTATGAGAGCCCATCCTCGATCGAGCTCGAAATGTGCGACAACATCGTGGCCTCGCCCTGGGGTGATCTGACCGTTTGTGAAGACGGTGAAGGCGAATCCTATGTGCGCGGCGTTACACCTGACGGCCGGGTCTATGACATTGCGCGGGCAGGCGGCGGCAATGATGCCGAGTTTGCCGGGGCGTGCTGGTCACCTGATGGCCAAACGCTGTTTGTGAACCTTCAGGGCCCACATGTGACGTTTTCCATCCGCGGCCCCTGGGCGAAATTGGTGAGGGTTTAAGCGGCGCCGGAAGGCTCCGGAGGAGTCGGGAACCTGCACCTTAGAAGACGCATCGCTCTCGTTTCGGGTGTGAGGGCGAAGACATACACTTCTGTGAGTACCTTCGGAATTTTGATGCATGATAAATCTATGATCTATGTTCCGAGTGATCGGAGCTAGTGATGATGAATTTTATTCGGCAATTGGCTGTGTGTTTTCTGGTAAGCGCCATCGTCGGTACTGCCTATTCCGAACCGCGCGGCGAACAATTTTATGAATGCCGTATTCTATCGGAACTAATGCTACAAGATGACGGCTCTTTGGAAGAAAACCATTGGCTGAACGCTTATCAGGAAAACGATGCAGATATATTTACCTTCGATGAAGCGTCTGGCGTGATGCGTTGGAAGGGCTCGTCCAACGAGGTGCGAAGATGGGAAGTCCTACAGAAAAGTTCTGGATACCAGTCAACCATCGCGAGTCGAGAGAAGCTGCTAGCCAACATCGAAGGCTTACATATTCAAGGGTGGCTGGATGCGTCCGAAGTTCCATTTATTTGGACAGACCAAGTTGTTATTCGCACCGGTCTTTGCGCGAAAGCTTGATGGTTTAGGAAAATAATCCCAATAATATACTTGGCATACCCAAGTCGAGAGAGGTGTGGTAGGTGAGTGAAGCGCGTTCAATCTCGGCTTTTCGGTCTCATACTCTTGGGTATTCGCCCAAAACGCGTGAAAGAAGGCATTTGGCAGTGCTGCATGCGTACATCGACGACTCTGGTAACAATGAAAATCAAGGACCGTATTTTGTACTCGGAGCGGTGATTGCCTCGCTGACCGCGTGGGACGATTTCGTTGTTGATTGGCAGCATGCGCTCGATCTTGATCCTCCGATAGCGTGTTTCAAAGCCAGCGAGGCACGGCGTCTTAGGGGCTCGTTCGACGAACGAAAAGGCTGGACCCCTGAGCTTAGAGATCAGCGACTTGATAAGTTTCTGACGGCCATCGAATCCCACGTCGAATATCGAATAATTGGCGTTGCCAGTTTTGAAAATTTCTCCAGCACTATTAGAGATGTTCCGTATTTTGGCCGTCACCTAAGCATCGACCATCCCTTCGTCTGGCTGGCCAGCCGCTTGACCACGGAAATAGCGGCATACGTTGCCGCCGAACATCCGGGTGATAAATGCCTGATCACTTTCGATGAATCTCAGGGATTTGATAGATTATTCGATGGATCGTGGAACACGCATCGGCAAATTTTCATTGAAAGCGGCTTGGGTGATGTAATTCCCAACAAGCCACAGTTTGCGTCTGATGATGATATATTGCCCCTGCAAGCTGCCGACTTAGTGGCGTACTACAGTCGCCACAGAGGAACAGGAAACACAGACTGCAACGATGTTATTGATCGGCTTAACAATGTTCGAGGCGACGTTGTAAGGTTTTCTGCAGAGGAAATGATCCATAACGCTGATCAGCTATCTTTAAAGACCGCAATGGCGCAAACACTGAATCCAGGATTGAAGCTAACACCTTACTCGAAAAAAGGTGCATCAAGAAACCGAAAGCGTTCTAGGTCTTAGGTGATTCTGGAACAATTTTCTTGAACGCGCGCTCAAAGGCGTCCTTGTTATCGAACGCCCCCATCTCTTGAGCAGTTTCGATAAACCGCTCTTTTTGCGGCTTCTCGTCTTTGTCTGGCTTTTTCTCTTTCGTCATACCAATCACGCTCTTGCACGAGTTGTTTCATAAGTCAGTCGCTTGCCAACGATACCACAAAGCAGTTCATCGGCGCGAGCCTTGTCATCCCAACCGAGACGAATGCGCTTGTTATAGCGAAAGTCGAATTCAGCGAGATAACGGTGAAGATGCTTTTCATCGCACTTCTGGTAAACGCCTTTCATGCCGCGTTTGAAGATTGAGAAGTAGCCCTCACAAGAGTTGTTGTGAACGTCGCCACGAGCGTACTCTTTTGCGCCATGATCCACGGTCTCATGAGTAAGGAAATGCTCTTCAGATCCGCGATACAGGCGAGAGCGGTCCGTATGAAGGCGGCTTTCTTTGGCGATGTTTTCGCGAACGATTTTGGTGACAGTCACTTTGTCAGCGCGAGGGATATGGAAGGAACGTACCTCTCCACCCCGCTCAACAAGCGACACAATCGCCCGCTTGTTGGCTGGGCCGCGCCCCGCTTTTGAGTGACCGAATTTCTGGCCAGTGGTGCGCTCTTTTAGGGGCTCTTCGACCTTACCGTAATAGGTTTCGTCAGCCTCAACGATGCCGCCTTCGCCGCCGAACGGACGAAATGAACCAGAGCGCATAGCCTCTCGAATACGGTGAGACATGAACCACGCAGTTTTGAGGGTAACGCCGAGAGTACGGTGAAGCTGGTTAGACGAAATGCCTTTCTTGCTCGCGGCCATGAGGTAGATCGCCTGAAGCCAGAGATTGAGCTTCACATGAGACGACTCAAACACAGTTCCGACCTTCACGGTGAACGGCTTACGACATGCATAGCACTTATAAGCGCCGATACGGGTGGACTTGCCCTTCATCACGCTAGAGCGACCGACTGTCTTGCAATGAGGACACACACGGCCATTCGCCCAAACCCTTGATTCAACAAAGGCATAGGCGGCTTTCTCGTCATGAAAGTGTGGTGAAGACAGGTAAGACATAGCATTTCTCCTATGCCTAGGAATGTAACTCAACAACGTGGGTACGGCAAGTATAATATTGGGAAAATAATCCCACGACTTTGAGGTGAGGGTATGATGCTCGTCATGGAAACGAGCACACCAAATACCTCCCTCACAGACCTCACGGCGGCACTGCGCGAGAATATTCTCGAGGCGCAGGATATGCTGGCGCGCGGAGATGTGAAGGGCGCAGAAGCGCTGGGCAAGGCAACGCTGCAGCTGATCCGAGCGGTGGAAGCACAGGTCAAACTCGAAGCCTCCAATACTGACGAACAGACAGAAGGCGTCTTCTATGCCGCAGACGATATCGCGGCTGCGCGAGCTGAACTCGTGCGCCGACTGGATCGCATCGCGGCGACGATCCGTCCGGATGAAATGGGTGGAGCGCCTGCATGACACGCAAGCCTGTTTCCTTTTGCATTGCTGGCCGTTCTGGGCGCGACGCGATCAGTTTCCACCGGATGGGAGCTGGCGGTGCTGGCTGTTTCTTGGTGGACGGGGCGCAGGCAAAACGCGCGCCGGGGCAGAATGGCTTACTGAAGAAATCCGTTCAGGCCGGGCACGGCGGGTGGCGCTTGTGGGGCCGACCATGACGGATGTACGCGAAGTGATGATTTCAGGCGAGAGCGGGCTTTTGTCTGTTGGCTTGCCGCAGGAGCGACCCGTTTATGAGCCGTCGCGGCACAGGCTGTCCTGGCCGAATGGCGCGGTGGGCTACGCCTTTTCGGCGGAAGAGCCCAACCGCCTGCGTGGGCCACAATTTGATACGGCCTGGGTGGATGAGATTGCGGGCTGGAATGGCAACGAAGAGGCCTGGGATATGCTGCAGTTTGGCTTACGGCTGGGAGATAATCCACGCCTTGTGGCAACAACGACGCCTCAACCAAAGCCCTTGATCAAACGGCTGCTGGAGGACGACAGCTGCAAGGTGACACGCGGCGGAACGACGGCCAATGCGGCCAATCTGGCTCCCGGGTTTGAGGCGGCGCTCCGCGCTCAATATGGGCACTCGGAAATGGCGCGGCAGGAACTGGATGGCGAGTTGATCGACACTGTTGAAGGCGCCTTGTTTCAGTTGAGCGTGATTGATCAGTATCGTCTGACGCACGCGCCCGATCTGGATGAAATTCTGATCTCTGTTGATCCGGCTGTTACCGGGCATAGCGCATCCGACGCGTGCGGGATTATCGCGCTGGGTCGGGCTGGGGATCGCGCCTTTGTACTGGCCGATGCCACGCTGCAGGGGGCTCAGCCGTCTGTCTGGGCGCGAAGAGTCGCTGACCTCGCAGAGGCTTACGAGGCGGACGCCATTCTGGCTGAAAGCAATCAGGGGGGCGAGCTGGTGCGGCAGGTTCTGGCGCAGGCCGGAACGGGGCGCGCTGTGCAACTTGTTCATGCGCGGCTTTCGAAAAAGGTGAGGGCCGGGCCGGTCGCCCAGCTCTATGAAGCGGGAAGGGTGCATCATGTCGGCCATTTCCGCGAGCTGGAAGACGAAATGCGCAGCTTTACAGGCGCGGGCAGCAATAGCCCAAACCGCCTGGATGCGCTGGTTCATGGCATCACGCATTTGCTGCTGCGGCCCGCTGCGCCGCGTATCTCGAGAGTTTAGGGGACGGGTATGTTCTGGAAAAGCAAAAAGAACAAAACGGAAACAAAAAGTCTTGTCGCCTTATCTGGTGTGCTGAATGCGCAATGGGAGGCGCAGGACGGGCAGCAGCTGTATGAGGCTGGGTTTCGCGACAATCCGATCAGCTATCGTTGTATCAGGATGGTGTCTGAGACCGCTGCCAGCGTGCCCGTTAAGCTGGCCTGTGAGCTCTCGCCCGACTGCGCGATAGAGGTGACGCGGCTTCTTGAGCGGCCTCAATCCGGCGAGACCGGGCAAAGCCTTCTCGAAGCGATTTATGGCGACCTGCAGGTCAGCGGCAATGCCTTTCTGGAGCTGGTGTTCGGTACGGCGGAGACGATCGCAGGTGTGCAGCGGGTTCCAGTTGGTGCGGTTGAGCCGCTGAAAGAGGCGTCAGGTTTTGCCATTCGTACTCGTCAGGGAAGGCGGGTTATGAGTGTGGACGCAGCAGGCTGGTCACCGCTTCTGCACTTGCGGGCGTTGGACCCGGCCACGCGGGTGCTGGCCATGTCACCTCTTCGGGCGGCGTCTCGAGCCGTGCAAATTCACAATGCGGGGTCGAACTGGGCAAAGGCGCTGATCGATAATGCTGCGCGGCCTTCAGGGGCGCTGATCTATGGAAAAGACGGTGCGCATTTGCCACCTGACCAGTTCACACGCCTGAAAGAACAGCTCGAAGAGGCACATACCGGCGCAAGCCATGCCGGGCGGCCCATGCTGCTCGAAGGTGGTCTCGACTGGAAGCCGATGAGCCTGACGCCGACGGACATGGACTTCATCGAGGCCCGACGGGAATCCGCGCGCGAGATCGCGCTGGCTTTTGGTGTGCCGCCCATGCTGCTCGGCATTCCGGGCGACAATACCTATGCGAATTACCGTGAGGCCAATCTGGCCTTCTGGCGACTGACCATTCTGCCGCTCGTGACGCGAACCGTGCGGGCGTTGGAGGATTGGCTCAGCGGTGCTGTCGGTGAGCCGGTGAAGCTGAAAGCGGATCTCGATGCCGTACCTGCGCTCGGGCCCGAGCGTGAGGCGCTTTGGCGGCGACTGTCTGCGGCGGAGTTTCTGTCGGTGGATGAGAAGCGCGAGATTGCCGGGTTCGCCCCGCGGGAGGCGCCCCATGCTGATTGAAGGTGTCGCCTCTGTATTTCTGGAAACCGATAGTTCCGGCGACCGCGTGCGGCCAGGTGCCTTTGCGGCGAGCCTCTCTCATGCGCCTGCCATCCCCATGCTCTGGCGGCATCAGTCCGGTGCGCTGGCGGGGGTGTGGAGCAAGCTACGTGAGACGGGGAAGGGCCTCGAGGTGCGCGGGTTGATCGACCGCGAAAAGCCGTATGGGCGCCTGGCGCTCAAACATGTCGGAACAGGGCTCAACGGGTTGTCGATCGGCTTTCGGCCCAGGCGGTGGCGCATGCGTCCAGATGGAGGGCGTGACCTGATCGAAGTTGATCTGGTCGAGGTGTCGCTGGTTCGGAACCCGATGGCGAACTCTGCCCGGTTTCGGGTGGTGGGAGAGATGGGCAGGAGGGTGGCTTGAAGGGGCAGAGGTTAGCCTTTTTCCCCCTCACCCCTACCCCTCTCCCACCAGGGGAGAGGGGACACCAACCGCACAGATCGGCGCTTGTAATTCGCGCATCACCAGCGACCGCGCAGGCGCAGCCCGACCGAGACGAAGTCGAGGAACAAGAGCGAGCAGAAAGAAAGGACAAATAATGGAAACCAAACAGACAACTGACACATCGGCGCTGGAGGCACAGCTTCTGGCCGAGTTCGAGGCGTTCAAATCAGCAAACGATGAACGAGTCGCGGCGATTGAAGCGAAAACGGCTGATGTTCTACTCGACGAAAAAGTTGCGCGGATTGATCGGTCTCTGGCCGAGACGAAATCAGCGCTTGATCGGCTGGCCATGAAGGCAGCTCTCCCGGTTGTGGATGACGAGCGTGAGACCGTGCCGCAAGGCTGGAGCGCCTATTTGCGGGCTGGGGATGAACGTGGCGTGTCGCGTCTCGATACCAAGTCTCTTAACCTGGGTGACGACACTGAGGGCGGTTATCTGGCTCCGCCACAGCTTGACCGGATGATTGAGGCGCGGCTCCTCTCGGCAAGCCCGATGCGCCAGATCGCAACGGTTCGTCAGACGAGCGTTGGCACGTTCAAAAAGCCTGTCAGCCTTGGTGCCGCGGCTGCCTGGGCGGCGGAAGAAGGTGCGCGTGCAGAGACAACTGCGCCGACCCTCTCGCTTCTCGATTTTCCGGCGGCTGAACTCTACGCCATGCCGGCGGCGACGCAGGCTCTTCTGGATGACAGCTTTGTCGATGTCGATGAATGGCTGGCCGACGAAGTGCAGGATGCGTTCTCTGCTCAGGAAAATACGGCCTTTGTGAGCGGCACAGGCACGAACCAGCCCAGGGGCATTCTCTCCTATACGGAGACCGCCAATGCCAGCCAGAGCTGGGGCGAGATCGGCTATATCGCATCAGGTGCAGCGGGTGATTTCGCCACTGGAGAAGAGGTCGATCGCCTGCTGGATCTGATCTATGCGCTGAAACCGGGCTTTCGCGGGAATGCGCGCTTTGTAATGAACCGCCGGTCGCTTTCGACGCTACGCAAGGTGAAGGATGGCGATGGCCGCTATATCTTCGCGCCGGGTCTGGGCGGTGAAGCGGCAAGCCTTCTCGGCTTCCCCGTCACAGAGATGGAGGACATGCCCGATATCGCCGCTGACGCGACACCGATTGCATTTGGCGACTTCCGCAAGGGCTATCTGATTGTCGATCGTCAGGGTGCCCGGGTGTTGCGTGATCCGTATTCCGCCAAGCCGTACGTGCTGTTCTACACGACAAAACGTGTTGGCGGCGGCGTGCAGAATTTCGATGCGATCAAGGTCCTCAAAATGAGTGCATCATAACAAAAAGCCCTTCTCCCCTGGTGGGGAGAAGGGTTGGGATGAGGGGGGATGCCTCGAAACGCTCGCTCCCCCCCCCACGCCAAAAGCGACTGTGCAGACCAACAACAAGACCGAGCAAAAGACGATAAAATGCATATCTCAACCCTGACGCCGCCAAGCGGTGAACCCTTGAGTCTTGCCGATGCGAAGCGGTTTGCGCGGATCGGGAATGATCTTGAAGATACCCTGATGACGCAGTTGGTCGCCGTGGCGCGCTCGCGGATTGAGGCCGAAACAAGCCTCGCTCTGATGAGCCGGACCTTGCGTCTGACGCTCACCGAATGGCCGGTGAACGTGCTCGAACGCGGCGTGTTTCGTTTGCCTCGGCGACCGGCGCAAAGCCTTGCTGCTGTGCGTCTGACTGATGGCGAGGCGAGCGAAGACATCACCGATCAGTTCGCGTTGACGCCCGGACTTTGCCCGGTGCTCAAACCGGTGGTGACTGGCGGTTGGACCTGGCCAAGGTCGATCTCTCAATGGATCGAGATTGACTGGGTGGCAGGCTTTGGAGCGGCGGAAGACGTTCCGGAAGCGCTCACCCATGCTGTCAGCCTTTGCGTTGCGCATGCCTTCGAGCATCGCGATGCCTCTGACTGGCGGGCGCAGGATGAGCTGACGGGTCGGGTGGAGGCTCTGCTTCAGCCATGGCGGGAGGTGCAGTTGTGAGCGCCATTTCGACCCTCGATGCCGAGATCCGCCGCGTGGTGCTTGAGGACGCGTCTCTGATGGCGGAGTTTGGCGACCCCGTACGTCTGGTCGAGACAGAAACGGCGCGATCTGCCTTTCCGTTTCTCAGGCTCACTCGCCACGAAATCCGCCCACAAGAGCCTGTTTCGGGCGGCCTGATCGAACATCGGATCAGCATGGAGATGATCTCTCGTGCTGGCGGGCGTGAGGAGGCTTTGCGGTTGGTGGCGCTGGTCGCAGAACGGCTGCGGACGGCAACGCTGGCGCCAGCTGGCCTGCACGTCATCCTATTCTACCCGGTCTATTCAGATGTGTTTCTCAGACGCGATGGCACGAGTTTTCGCGGTCTGTTGCGGTTGCGGTGTCTGAGTGAGTTGGGGGCGGGGTAGGAAACCCGCTGGAGGTGTGTCGGGGGGAAACTCCAGCGGGTTCCTGACTGCGGATCGGGCGTCCGCGTCGTCGGGGGAAAGTCCATGAGGACAGGTAGAGAATGCGCGAGCGCGAAACCGGTTCCGAGAAAATTGAGTTTTTTGCTCAGATTTTCGAAGAAATTTAAAACTCAAATAAAAACAGGAGTCTGTGATGGCGATTCAGGCCGGACAAGATGTGCTTTTGAAGCTGGAAGACGGCGTCACGCCGGGTAACTTTGTCAGTGTCGCAGGTATTCGCGCAAAAACAATTGCGCTGAATGCTGGCCTTGTGGACGCAACGCATACCGGCAGCGCTGGTGGATGGCGAGAATTGCTGTCAGGCGCCGGTGTGAAATCTGTCCGCGTGACGGGCTCTGGTGTATTTCGGGATGAGGCTTCCGACACGCGTATCCGCGAAGCTTTCATGAGCCGCGAGGCAGTTGATTGGCAACTGATCATTCCTGATTTCGCGCAGTTCTCAGGGGCGTTTCTGATCTCTCAACTCACCTATGGCGGCGATTTCGATGGCGAGGCGGTGTTCTCGATTACGCTCGAAAGTGCCGGCGAGATCGGTGTGACAGAGATTTGAGTTTTGCTGATTGTGTTCGGCCACTGCGGGCCAGCGTTAGCTGAACTCCGCCCCAAGCAGACGTAAATGGAGAAAAACATGAACCCGCAACGCGGAGAAGTCGCCCTGGAGATTGGGGGCGAGACAAGAAGGCTGTGCCTTACGCTAGGTGCGCTTGCCGAGATTGAACACGCTCTCGGCTGTGAGACGCTGAAGGATTTGTCTCTGCGCATGAAAGCCGTTTCGGCGGCTGATCTGGAGCATCTGTTGAAGGCGCTCCTGCGCGGCGGTGGTGAGATGGCGGCTTCTGCACAAGTGCACGAGCTGGCAATCCACCCAACGGCCGCTCTGCGAGCTGTGCTCGCCTGTTTTCAGGGTGCGGTCGAATGAGCGCGTCGCAAGCTTTGAACTGGGGCGCGATGTTGAGCGCGGCCCTGCGTTTAGGGCTCACCCCACCTGAATTCTGGCGGCTGAGCCTTCGCGAGTGGCAGGCGATTTCCGGACGAAACAAGGGCGCGTCCGCTTTTCGCAAATCTGACCTGACAGACCTGATCGCCCGATTTCCAGATGGAGGATGACCATGGCGACTGACACTGGTGGTGAGGTTTTTGACCTGTCCGCGGCGTTCGATGATGTGCTGAGCCTTGAAGAAGGCATGCAGACGCTGGCCAATGTGACGGTGCCACAGTCTGCAGATGCTATGGCATTGGCCTTCGAAGATGCGGGCCAGCGGATCGAGGCAGCACTGATGCGCGCCGCGCGAACGGGCGAGATTAATTTTGAAGGCATGATTACCTCTATCCTGGCGGATCTGGCGCGCATTGGCGTCGGCGCTGCGCTGGACCAGGTAATCGGAGCTGTCGGCCAGAGCATGGGCGGGGGCGCACCGGTTTCGATAAATATTGCCGTGCCCGAAGGCGCGACAGCCGACAGTGTGTTCGCAGCACAGGGACAGATCGCTTCTGTTCTCGGCCAGGCGGTTCAATCAGGAGCACGCTGGTCATGATCGAGATCGCAGATGTGAGATTTGAGCTTCCGTTGGGATTTCAGACTTCTGGCGGGCCGGAATGGCGGTCGGAAATTGTCACCTTGGCAAGTGGCGGAGAGGTGCGTAACGCACTCTGGTCTCGCCCGCTCAGGCGCTGGCAGGTGATGGGTGTTCCGTTGAACGCATCTGATGCGTGGGACTTGTTTCGGTTTTTCAATGCGCGGTCTGGAGCGCATCAGGGGTTTCGGTTTCGCGATCCTTTTAACTGGAAAACCAATCTCGATGAGGTGACGCCGTTTGATCAGGCGATTGGGACTGGGGATGGCGTAACAACCGATTTTCAGCTGGTGTTTGATGATGGCGGGTCAGCGCCGCTCATCGTGACCCGGCCTGTGACCGAAAGCGTGCAGATCGGTGTGGACGGTTCTGAGGCCTCCGGCTTCTCCGTGAATGGCGAGGCAGGCGTGGTCAGTTTCACAATGCCGCCCGCTGACGGTGCGGTTCTGACCGCAGGTTTTGAATTCGATCTGCCCGTTCGGTTCGAAACGGATCGACTGGAACTGGGACAACCAACGCCGGGCAGTTTTCAACTGACCCGTCTCGCGCTGGTCGAAATTCGGGAGGTCTGAGCCATGATCTCGACGAACTGCCAATGCTGGAAGCTGGTCGCCCAAAGCGGTCAGACGGTTCTGGCGACCGATCATGACCGGCCCGTGAGCTTCCGTGGTGAGATCTATCAGCCGGGCCTCAAGGTCTCTACCTCCGCGTTTCGCCGGACGCTGGTCTTGTCACCAGAGCCGCTCGATCTGGCAGGCGCTCTTGAGGCTGACAATTTGTCGGCTGTAGATTTGGCTGATGGGGTCTGGGATGGCGCGCGTGTCACGATCTGGCGTGTGAACTGGGCTGACCCTGAAGAGAGTGACTGGCTCTGGTCGGGTTGCCTGAGCTCTGTCGAAACCGAGGGCGGCAGGTTTCGTGTTGGGCTGGCATCCCAGAAATCTGATCTCGAAAAGACGATTGGCCGGATATTCGGCCGCCGGTGCGATGCCGACTTTGGCGATGCCCGTTGTGGTGTGACTATTGAAGGCGCGCCTCAGGCAAGCTGCGATAAACGGTTTTCGACCTGTCGTGACGTATTTGAAAACGCCGCCCGGTTTCGTGGTTTTCCGCACATGCCGGGAAATGACGTGGTGATCTCCGGGCCCGGTGAGAAGCGCGATGGGAGTTCGCGCGGGATTGAGCGATGACGTGCCGGTCTCAGCTGATTTCATCCGGGCGGGACTGGATCGGCACACCTTACCGGCATCAGGCTAGTGTGAAAGGCGTCGGGGCGGATTGCCTCGGTCTGATCCGCGGTATCTGGCGAGATTGCTTAGGTGCTGAGCCTGAACTGCCACCGCCATACACGCCTGACTGGGCAGAGGCAGTGGGTGATGATCTGCTGCTTGACCGCTTTCAAAGCTATTTTGTTGAACGCCCGATAGGCGACGCGGAACCTGGTGACGTGCTGCTGTTTCGCATGGGGCTCGGGTGTCCGGCGAAACATGCCGCTCTGATGACCGGCCCGACCCATATTCTGCACGCTTATTGGGGGCGATCTGTCTGCGAAACGCGGCTGGTGCCCTGGTGGCAAAGGCGTATCGCAGCTGCCTTTGCCTTTCCTGACATTTAAGGAGTTTTCTTTTGGCTCAGATCCTGTTTTCGGAAATTGGCGCACAGATTGGCGCTCAGTTTCTTCCCAATGGTGTGTCGTTTCTCGGCGCAGAGCTGAGTGGTGCGCAGCTGGGGCAAGCGCTCGGGGCCTATGCCGGCGCGCGTGTTGACCAGGCCTTGTTCGCTCCTGTCGCCGAAGGGCGACGGCTTGACGGCCTTACAATTATGGAAAGCCGAGAGGGCGCTGGAATACCGCGTGTCTTTGGGCGCATGCGCGTTGGTGGTCAGGTGCTGTGGGCGAACCATTTGAAGGAAAGCCGTTCGACCAATCGGCCGGGCGGCAAAAATAGTCCGCGCGTGACAGAATTCAGTTATTCGGTGAGTTTCGCTGTCGCCATTTGCGAAGGAGAGATCACCAGCCTTGATCGTATCTGGGCAAACGGATTGTCGATCTCGCTCGCCGGTCTGAATTACCGGCTCTATCGCGGCAGCGAGGTTCAGTTGCCAGACCCGTTGATCGAAGCGAGTGAAGGCGCAGCCCCGGCCTATCTGGGGCTTGCTTATCTGGTCTTCGAGGACTTCCCGCTTGCTGAATATGGCGGTCGACTGCCGCAGCTGTCGTTTGAGGTGACCCGTCCGGTTCGGCCGGTGAATGACACACCGCTGAGCGAGTTGATCAAAAGTGTGAACTTCATCCCGGCAAGTGGCGAATGGGTCTATAGTCCGGAACTTGTACGCCGGGTGGAATATCCGGGGTGGGAAGAGACGCTCAATCGGAATTCGGCGACCGGCGAAGTCGATGTGATCCGCGCGCTCGACCAGATGCAGGCCGAGATGCCGAATATCGTCTCGCTCAATCTGACGCTCGCCTGGTTCGGAAATGATTTGCGCTGTGGTGACTGTGAGGTGAGGCCGGGCGTTGAGACTGACGAACAGATCAGTCTTCCTCACGACTGGTCTGTGGCGGGACAAAGCCGGGAGACCGCCTACCTTATCAACCGCGATGAGAGTGATCGGCCCTACTATGGCGGCACGCCTGATGATGTGTCGGTGCTATCGCTGCTGGCGGAACTCGATACGCGCGGAATTGCTGTGACGATCTCTCCCTTCCTCCTGATGGATATTCCTGCCGGAAACGGCCTGCCTGACCCCTATGGCGGCGCAGAGCAGGCCGCTTTTCCATGGCGGGGCCGGATCACCTCAGCCGCTGACAAGACCGCTCAGGCCCGAGCCGATGTTGAAGCATTTTTCGGGACTGCCAGCGCGTCTGACTTCACGCTGAACAATGGCCAGATCAGTTATGCAGGTCCGAATGAATGGCGGTATCGGCGATTTGTTCTGCACCTTGCCATGTTGGCGAAAGCGTCAGGCACGGTCAGCCGTTTTCTTCTGGGTTCTGAACTGGTTGGCCTCACACGGCTTCGGGATGGGACAGGGGCTTTTCCGGCCGCAGATGAGTTGATCGCGCTGGCTGCAGAGGTTCGCGCTATCTTGCCAGATGCTGAAATCAGTTATGCTGCTGACTGGACCGAATATGGAGCCTACAGGCCTGATGACGGATCGAATGATCTGGTCTTTCCGCTCGATGACTTCTGGATGGATTCAAATTGCGACTTCATCGGGATAGACTGGTATGCGCCGCTGTCGGACTGGCGGGATGGCGATCATCTTGATGGTGACCTCTGGAATGACATCCATGATCCTGAGTATCTCTCGGCCAATATTGAGGGCGGTGAGGGCTATGAGTGGTATTACGCCAATCAAACTGATCGTGATGCGCAGATCCGGACACCCATCTCCGATACAGTCAGTGGCGAGGATTGGATCTTCCGTGTGAAAGATCTCAAATCCTGGTGGTCGACGGAGCACCATAATCGTCCCGGCGGCGTGCGTGAGTCATTCTCCAATGTCTGGCAGGCGAGTTGTAAACCGGTCCGCCTGATTGAGATTGGTTGTGGTGCGGTGGATAGAGGAACAAACGCGCCGAATGTATTTTACGACCCGAAAAGTGCCGAGAGCGGTTTTCCACCTTATTCTAGCGGGGAGCGTGACGATGCAATTCAGGCTGCTGCGCTTCGGGCTCTGACGACCTATTGGGCGGTTGATGGCGGGAATAATCCCATTTCGCCTGTGTNTGATGGACCTATGATTCCGGCAGATGGCTTGTCCGTCTGGGCATATGATGCGCGCCCGTTTCCGGCTTTTCCGATGAAGACGTCTGTGTGGAGTGATGGCGATAACTGGGAGCTGGGTCATTGGATCAATGGCAGGCTTGGTGTGTCTGATCTTGCAGGCCTGGTCGCCGAAGTCTGTGCTGAGGCTGGAGTGAGCGCAGACATATCGGCGGTTGAAGGCGGTTTTCATGGCTATAGCGCGTCAGGACTGACGACATTGTCTGAGCTCATTGCGCCATTGGCCAATGTGTATGGGCTGACCTGTCGGCAGTCCGAAGACGGCCTCGTGTTTGGAAATACAGACGAAGGGGCTGACATTGAACTTTCGGCAGATGACCTGGCGCTGAAACCGCGTTCCAGCGCGTCAAGTTCAGCCTCCCGGACATCGCTCGACCATGCGCTGCGCAGCGTGCGCGTGACAGTCCCCGACCCGGATGCGGATTATCAGCCCGCCAGCTTTCATCGCGGTGAGTTGATTGAAGGCGATCGGGATATTCATGTGCAATTGCCCCTCGCAATAAGCCATGCTGATGCCGAGCGCCTCGCTGACCAGTTTTACACGGTGATCAATTCGGCGAGGGTGGACACGCAAGTTTCGGTCAATCCGCTGCGTCTCGAGCTTCGCGAAGGTCGGAGCATCATTCTTCCCGGCGCGGCGTCGCCGCTTCGGATTGTTTCCTCAGAATTGTCCGGGCCGTTATCTCTGTCGCTTTCGCAGCCTGTTGAGCCATTCACCGGATCACAAACCGTGGCCGGAGAGGGAAGCCCGCCACCACATGTGCCGAGGCCTGACCTGGTTGTGCTTGATCTGCCAGGACGGGGCGACGAGACACGGCCGCTTGTCGCGGTCAGCGCATCCCCCTGGCCGGGGGTATCTGCGGTCTCGGCTGGCCCGGATGACGCCAATCTGAGCATGCGGGGGCGGGTGACCAGCGCGGCGCAGATCGGGCGGCTTGCAAGTGAATTGCCTTCAGGGCCGGGTGATCGCTTCCGCCCGGGGGCTTCGTTTGAGATCGTGATCCCAGGTGCGGACGTGTCGTCCGTTCCACGCAGTCAGTCGCAGAATGGCGCGAACCTTCTGGCGGTTGAAACGACTGGCGGATGGATGGTGATGAGTTTTCAGAACGCCGAGCCGCTGGCGGCGGATCGCTGGCGCGTTTCCGGATTGCTGACAGGGCTTGCGGGTACCGAAAACCTGTCGCTTCTGGGGGCAGATGAAGGTGCAAGATGTGTCTTTTTGAATGATGCTCTGGTTCTGGCCGACATGTCTGATCATGAACTGGGTGAGGGCCTTATCTGGAAAGCCGTTGGCCCGGGAGCCGAAGCCGAGGCAGCGTCGGATAGCCTGAGCATTGCCGGTCAATCTATGAAACCATTGCGCCCGGGACATCTGAAACAGAGGCTCCGGACTTCCGGCGATATCGAGCTCAACTGGACGCGGCGCGCCCGTCATTCCGCTGATCGTTGGGAAACCTCCGACGTGCCGCTGCTGGAAGAAGAACTGAGCTTTGAGATCGAGGTTTCAATGGGCGGGATAATTGTCCACACCGAAACCGTTTCCGACACGGACTGGACCTACACTCTGGCTGATCAGGCAGCTGACGGCGTAGCGGGTTCAGAGCTTACTTTCGAGGTGTCTCAGCTGTCGCTGGCCTTTGGAAAAGGCGTTCCGGCGCAGATTGGTGGCTGATCGCTGCCGGTCTGGAAGTCATTCTTGCAAACAAAGGGGTTGCAAACTGCCGCAGCCCTTTGAATCTCCACCCGGCTTCCCTACTTGAAGATCAGGTAAAGTGAGGATTCAGAAAAGTTGAGTTGGGACCCATATGCGGCGCTCGGCCTGAAGAAGGGCGCTGACGCAGCCGATGTGAAAAAAGCCTATCGCAAGCTCGCAAAAGAGCTGCATCCGGATGTGCGCCCGGACGACCCGGTTTCCGAGGAAAAGTTCAAGCGCGCAACGGCGGCATTCAACCTCTTATCAGACCCGGACAAGAAAGCCCGATATGACCGTGGCGAGATAGACGCTGACGGTCAGGAACGCGCACAGTTCACCGGTAATCCTTTCGGCGGAGGCGGCGGAAATCCGTTTGGCGGTGGTGGCGATTTCCATCGTCGCACCTATCATACTGGCGGTGGCGAACCGGGCGCAGACGGGTTTGAAGATCTGTTTTCAGGTTTGTTTGGCAGTTCGACTGGTCGGCGCAGACAACAATCCATGCGCGGCCAGGACGCCAAGTATCATGTTGACGTCGACTTCATGGATGCGGTGACGGGTGCCAAGCGCCGACTCTCAATGTCTGACGGCAAAGTTCTGGATGTGAACATTCCTGCGGGTGTGAAAACAGGTGTGACCCTCAGGCTGCGTTNGCAGGGGCATCCGGGCATGGGTGGCGCGCCGCCTGGTGATGCGCTGCTGGAAGTGCGCGTGAAAGACCATTCCGTCTTCAAGCGCGACGGCGATAATCTGCGTGTGACTCTGCCGGTCTCGCTGACGGAAGTGGTCGAAGGCGCCAAGGTTGAGGTTCCGACGCCGCTTGGCCGGAAATCCTTGTCGATCCCGTCTGGCGCGAAAGGCGGCTCGACCCTGCGGATGAAAAAGCTCGGCGTCCAGAAAAAAGACAATCCGGGGGATCTGTACATCTCCCTTCAGATTGTTTTGCCTGAAAAACCGAATAGCCAGCTGAAGGATTTCGTCAAATCCTGGGATCAGCGCGACTGGTCACCCGAGCGGCCTTGAACTCAGATGATAAAAAAAACCGGCCCCGTCGAAGGCCGGTTTTTTTGTATGTGACGCCACACCGGATTTACATGCCGTCGAACTGGCTGTGATTGATCATGTCATGTCTGAAGTTTTCATCTGACAGGTCGTATTCCGGACGTGTGAGAGCCATTTCGAGCGGATCGGAGCCTTCTGTGCTGACCGCTGGCTGACTCGGGACGAGACCCAGTGTGTCGATGCCGTTTGCTGAGACAACACTTGCGCCATCAAGCGAGCTGTCGAGCGCAATCGGCGAACCGGTTCCACCCGACAGAATGGAGAAGCCCCCGGTTGTGCGATCCGAGATCAGAATGTCATCCAGACCATCACCATCATAGTCCGCAATATCGCGCACATCCTGGCCGAGCATGTCGTTGACTGCCGAAAACCCGGCAGGTTCGCCAGAATAGAAGATGCGCCCTCTGTCTGTTCCGACACGCCAAAGAATGTCTGCCTCTCCATCGCCGTTGAAATCGCCAATAGCTTCATATTCATAGGCAGAAAACCCGAGCGCGGATTCGACTGTCAGGCCGCTGGAGAGCACGCTCCAGTTATCAGTGGCAGTCTCGCGGATCAGAACGTCTGTTGCGCCATCGCCATCGAAATCACCAGCTGCGACGAGCGTATGGAAGGCAAATCCGATGCTTGTTTCCGTGTCGAATGGCGAGGTGGTATCGCCTTCAAGGATGTAGAACGGGTTCCCGCCGCCGCGAGTGGTGAGCAGGTCATCATCGCCGTCACCATCAAAGTCACCTATGGCGACCGTGTCATTGTTCTTTTTGCCGTAGAGCACCATGCCGTCGGCATCTGAATAGATACGTTTCGCGCCTTCTGCATTTTCAATCAGGGCATCGGTGATGCCATCGCCGTCGAAATCACCAAAGCCTTTGAGCGTCTGACCTGAGATCTGGAGATTTGTTATCGTCCCGAACTGATCATCCAGCAGGAAGAGCCGGTCCACATTCGGGTTCAGAGATTGAGCGAAGGCTTCAGCCGCACCGTCACCATCAATGTCTGCAAAGCCAGAGATGACAGAGTTACCGCGGCCAATATTGCTGGAGGTCGAATTCTCCGCGCCATACTGAACCACATGAGCGCCACTAGCGGCTTTGAGGATGTGATCGAGCGTACCGTCACCATCAAGGTCTGTCAGGCCGAGTGACGTGCTGCCTGGGCGCCCTTCATTGCTCGCGCTGCCGCCATCCGCCGGATCGTCCAGGCGGAAGAAATTCCCCTGAGACGGCAAGTGAAAGAGCAGGTCGTCTGTGCCGTTGTTTCCGAAATCACGGATTGCATCGAAGTATGGGGTCGTATCTTCCGTGCCCCGAAGCAAGTCGAACTCATCCTGAGTGAAGTCAAACCTGCCGGTCAGCGTAAAGCTCTCATCGGCGATGCCATCACCATCTGTGTCGCCCTGGAAAATTGTGTCCGGACCAACAATGTCGTAACGCAGCTCGGATCCGCCGGAGGCTGTGAAGTTCTCTGTGCCGCGGAAACCCGCATAGGTCGTGCTGATGAAATCGATAACTTCGAAATCTGTAATCAGTTCGCCATCGCTCTCGCCGACCCAGATGACAAACGCATCCGCGCCCGCGCCGCCGGTGAGAATATCTGCATCCAGGCCACCGACAAGAATATCATCGCCATCACCACCATTGACGATATCCATACCTTCACGGCCTGAAAGCGTATCGGCACCCAGACCTCCATTGAGAATATCATCTCCGCCCTGACCGATGACAGTCCAGGCACCGGTTGCGTCGCCCAGAATGATTGTATCTGACGCGCTACTACTTCCGAAAATCTGACCGGATTCCGCGCCAAGCTTTCCGGTAAAGTCGCTCGTGCCGCCCTCACCGGAATGAAAAAGAATATTCAAATTTTGTAAGCTGGTGAAGTTGTCGAAAAAGCCGGCTGAAAAATAGATCCATGATTCAACCGCATCGAAGATTTCGACATCTGTCGCGGTCATGTTCTCCAGATGGCTGGGATCTGGACCATCGCTGCGAAGGGTATCAATGCCATTACCGCCATCTATGTGAACAATGTCTGAGGCTGACAGCCCCGAATACGTGAATTCATCATCTCCGTTGCCGCCGAAGGCTCGAACATTGGTTGCGCCCAAACCGTCGACTTCGATCAAATCGTTGCCGTCTCGGCCATAAACGCGATCCCCCAGATCTGCGACGATCTGATCGTTCCCGGATCCGCCATCGAGTATATCATCACCATACAGGCCGTAGATGTAATCGTGACCGTCTCCGCCGACGAGATGATCGTTTCCAAGATCTCCGAATAGTTGCCAATCGCCGGTCGCACCTTCGCCGATTATAATCGTGTCATTGCCATCAAGCCCGTTAAAGCGTCCGGCCTGGCTGCCGACTTTTCCGGTCAGATCGGATATCCCGCCAGAACTGGAATGGGAAATCCAATAAATGTTCAGAATAGTCGAAAAACTATCCAGAAAGCCCGCGGTGATTTGCACAGATTGATTGTTCGCATCAAAAATTTCGATGCTTGTGAGCGTCATGTTCGTATAACCGGTGCCAATTCCGGCAGTGCTTACGAAAAGGGTGTCGGTGCCCGCTCCACCATCGAGCGAAATGATATCTGTTGACCCACCTAAATCGATACTGAATGTATCATCATCAGCGTCGCCGTAAGCGGTTAGCGGGCCGGAAACGATCAGCGTATCGTTGCCGGTACCGCCGTATAGTATATTTGTGCCTGTGCCGCCGTCGAGGAAGTCATCGCCCGCATCGCCGTGCAGGGTATCATTGCCATCTGAGCCATAAAGCTCGTCATTGTCGTCGCCGCCGTGAAGGATGTCATTTTGTTCGCCGCCGTTTAGATAATCCTGACCGACGCCGCCAAAAAGTTCATCATCGCCTTCATCGCCGAACAAGTCGTCATCGCCGCCATACCCATAAAGCGTGTCATCGCCGCCTTCACCATGAATTTCATCGTCATCAGCTGTACCTTCCAGCGTTTCGCCTGCTGGTGTTCCCGGGATGATCGCCATGTATTTCCTCCACGAATTTTTTGGATACCTTAATCAAAAGTAGTAGCAGGGGAAGCCGATTCTTGCTTGGGGAGGGCATTTTTTTAAGTTGAGATGAGCTGCCAGAAAGTTCGGAAAAAAATAATCATTTCAGTGTGCTGAGGATTTCCCGTTTAATTTTACGCAAGCGCGCCGGAAATTCGGGCGCGAGGACGTTCAGGCAATGCGTAAACCGCACGCCCAACTGCAATTTGTGCTTTTGGGCTGCAAGATGTACCAGATATTCAGAAACGGTTCAGCGAACTCAGCTTAGAAGCAAACTCATGAAACGCCTTCTTGTCATAGCGCTCTCCGCCGCCCTGCTTGCCACACCTGCGCTGGCGCAGTTCCGGCCATCGACCAACCTGCTGCCAGAGCAGGATCGAAATGCCGTAAGCAAGGGTCAGCAGATGAGCCTGCGTCAGATTTATCAGAAGCTCGAGCAGCGTTATGGCGGTAAGCCAGTCGATGCGCGGCGGCTTGATGAGAGCCGGTATCTCATCCGCTGGCAGTCGTCTCAGGGCCGCATAATGAATCTTGTCGTCAGTGCCGTGAACGGGCAGGTTCTGAGCGAACAGTAGAAAGTCAAAATCATGCGTATTCTTGTTGTTGAAGATGATCCGGATCTGGGCCGCCAGCTGAGCGATGCGCTCACTCATGCGGGCTATGCGGTTGATCTGTCGACGGATGGTGAGGATGGGCATTTTCTGGGTGATACCGAGCCCTACGATGCGGTGATCCTGGACCTTGGCCTGCCTTTGATGGATGGCGTGACTGTGCTCGAGCGCTGGCGTGAGGATGGCAAGGACTTCCCGGTTCTGATTCTGACCGCGCGCGATCGCTGGTCAGAGAAGGTGGCGGGCTTTGATGCCGGTGCTGATGATTATCTCACCAAGCCGTTTTACACCGAAGAATTGCTGGCGCGTGTGCGTGCGCTTCTGCGCCGGGCGTCTGGGCATGCCAGCGCAGCGCTGGAATGCGGTGACCTGCGAGTCGATACGCGCGCGGCGCGGGCAACCGTCGGCGGCAAAGCGATAAAGCTGACGGCCCATGAATATCGCGTTCTGAGTTATATGATGCACCATCAGGGCCGGATCATCCCGCGCACCGAACTGGTCGAGCACATTTATGATCAGGATTTTGATCGGGATTCCAACACAATCGAGGTCTTCATCGGTCGGTTGCGAAAGAAGATCGGTTCTGACCGCATCTCTACAGAACGCGGGCTTGGCTATCGCCTGATCAATCCGGAAGCAGAAGCCGACGCATGAGGTTTGGACAGATGTCTCTCGCCCGGCGCCTCGTTCTCGGGGCGGGCGTGTGGAGTCTGGTCATGCTGATCCTCACGGCGATTATCCTGTCGGCGGTGAACCGACAGCAAACGCTGGATCTGTTGCAATCCGAGCTTGATGCGACACTCAACACGCTGACGCGCGCTGCGGGTGTCAGTGCGGATGGTGAGGTTTATGTATTCGAGAATTTTGCACCGACAGACCAACGCTACGTGACGCCGCTTTCAGGGCGTTACTGGTTGCTGCTCGGTATGGATGATCAGAATGAAGTGATCTCGAATGTCTCCTCCAACAGCGTGTGGGACTGGGTGCTGCCTTATGACGACTTCCAGCTGTCGGACAGTATCGCACAGCCCGGCCAGCCAGTCTTTGCGAACACGATGGGGCCAAATGGCGAACCGGTTCGTATTGCTGTCAAATCCATCATCCTTCCGGAATGGGAACATCCGGTCATTCTGATTGCCGGGGCCGACAGACGTCCGACGGACCGGATCACGCGGAACTTCCTCTGGACACTGATGGCTGCGCTGGGGCTTCTGGCTGTGGGGCTGATTTTTGCCCTGGTTATTCAGGTGCGCCTTGGTCTTGCGCCGCTCAAGCGGGTGGAACGAGACGTGGCGGCGATCCGGGTTGGTGAGAAACAGCAGCTCGACGATGATTATCCAAAAGAGATCATGCCGCTGACCGTGGAAGTGAACAAACTGCTTGATCACAATCGGGCGGTTGTCGAGCGCGCGCGGACCCATGTTGGGAATCTGGCACATGCGTTGAAAACGCCAATTGCCGTCCTGATGAATGAGGCCAGCGGCGAGGATAATCTCTCACAGCTTGTCCGGCGACAGACCGGGGCCATGCGGGCGAATGTCGAACATTATCTGAAACGCGCACAAGCGGCGGCCCGAGCAGAAGTATTGGGCGCGCGGACACCGGTTGAGCCAGCAATTGATGACCTCACGCGGCTTTTGCAGCGTCTGTTCGATGAGAAGGGCCTTAGCGTCATGCCGGGCGAGGTGGAAGATCTCACCTTTCGTGGTGAACGTCAGGACCTTGATGAAATGCTCGGCAACCTTCTGGAAAATGCCTGCAAGTGGGCAACGAAGCGTGTTCGTGTTTCCGCGGCTGCAGATGGTGAGGATCGGCTGATCATCCATGTGGATGATGATGGACCAGGCCTCACACCGGAAGAACGCGCAGAAGCAATGAAGCGCGGTGTGCGCCTTGATGAAACAGCGCCCGGAACCGGGTTGGGTCTGTCTATCGTGAAAGATCTGGCAGAGCTCTACAGTGGTCGATTTGAACTCGATGATGCGCCGCTGGGTGGACTGAGAGCGCGGCTGGTGCTGCCCCGGGTAGGGTAAGCTCTCGCCTTTGTTCACCAGCTTGTGACGACTGGGGTGTCTGGTCGCATTGATTGCAGGACAATTTTCCACCAAATACACTCAAAGCGTTCGGAGGAATGAGATGCGCGCACGGGCAAAACGGTTATGGCTGATCGTCACGGCAGGGATACTGCTGACGGGCGCTGTGGGTCTGACAATGTTCTCGCTGTCCAATCAGATTGACGCGTTTTACGTACCAGCCAAGCTGGTCGATTCCGGCGGCGGCGTTCCGGGTGAACGGGCCAAGGTGGGCGGCCTTGTGAAAATGGGCTCCGTCGAAACCCTTGAAGATGGAAGCCTGCAGTTTGTGATCGAGGATGCTCAGGCTGAGATCGCCGTTTCTTTTGATGGCTTTGTCCCGGACCTGTTTCGCGAAGGTCAGGGCGTGATCTGCACAGGTGTGTTCACAGATGCGTGGACGTTCCAGGCAACGGAGCTGCTCGCCAAGCATGATGAGAACTACATGCCGCGCGAACTTGAGGACGAGCTTAAAGAGCAGGGCGTCTATAAAGGCACTGACGAAGGCGTTTAGGCCGCAAAAAAACGGATCGTTCGGTTTATTCCGTTACGACCGGGCGATCTTTCTGATAGTTCGCGCATTTGGGGAATATTATTTGTGGATAACTTTGGAAACTATATCGTGTAAAGCTTCTTAGTTGTCTGAATTTAAAAGAAAAAGCACATTCAGATTTTCTTGAATTATCTTCTTTGAATGGGTCGAATATTGCGATTTTGCCGGCTTTTGCGGGCTTAATCGTGTTGACAAGTTTCAAACCTCGTCAAACTCTCCTCATCGGCGAATTCGGGATCGCCAGAAAATATGAGGCAGTGTTACATGAATTTTATGACAAAACGGCTTGCCGGCTTTGGTGTCGCGACTGCAACTGCAGCTCTGCTGGTTGCAAGCGCGCAGGCGCAAAACGGCCCGCCCCCTCAAGCCAATCCAAGCGCACGTGCGCAAGCGGTTGTTGATTTCTGGACAGCAGACAAGTTCGAGGCGGCAACGCCTCGCGATCTCTATCTAGATCATCGCGGTCTGGCATTCCGAAAAGGCAAAACCGGCTTCGTGCCCGTCGGGCATGGCTCATCTTATGAGCTGAAAGCCGAGCGTCTTAAGCCCGTGCCACGTGCGAAACCGCCTGGCACCGGCGGTGGCGGCGGAAGTTCCGACACGACGCCTCCGACAATCACTGGTCTCTCACCTGCTGACGGTGCAGAATTCGGAACTGCCCAGGTTTTTGAGGCGACTGTGACAGACGCTGGTGGTGTGAAGTCGGTGACGTTCAACATCACTTATACAGGTGGCTCTCAGTCGTTCGACGGCACGCTGGTCGCCGCGGATACATATCAAGTCAGTCTGTCTGGCTTTCCGGCCGGACCGGGTAGCTGGAATGTGACCGCGACTGACAATGCTAAACGCGGCGGCAATACGGCAACGTCTGAAACACTCACCTTCACTGCCGGTGGCGGCGGTGGCGATCCGGGCGGTGGCGATGATGTCGTCAATGAGCGCTATTCAGATGGCGGCGATATCCAGACTGCGACAGGCCGCATCTATTTCGAAATGCCACAGGATCGTCGGTTCCGTCGCTGGGCTGGATATGTCTGCTCCGGTACGGTTGTCACGGACAACACGACAGGCCGGTCGGTTATTCAGACGGCGGCACACTGCGTGTATGATGATGTCTATGGCGCGTTTGCCCGCAATGTTCTGTTCATCCCGAACCAGGATGGCACGACAGGCGCTGGTACAGACACCGACTGTTCAAACGATCCACTTGGCTGCTGGGCACCTGCCTTCGGTGTGGTGGATGTCGACTGGACGACCCGCACCTTCCCGGACAACATTCCATGGGATTGGGGTTATTACGTTGTTTCAGACACGGGTGCACACTCGGGTTCGGCAGCGGCATCTGATGCCCTTGATCAGGCGGTCGGTGTGATGACCGTCAACTTTGGCAATGTCGCCGCTGATGATGGTGCGGACGGCGCAGGTACGCCAGACTTCACACACGCCATGGGCTATTCCTATTCCGATGACCCGTACTTCATGTACTGCGCAGAGGATATGACAGACTTTGACGCTGTGAACTGGCTTCAGGCTGGTTGTGGCCTGTCCGGTGGTTCGTCTGGTGGACCATGGATCCAGCCTCTGACCAATGGTTCAGGCCCTCTGATGTCAGTGAACAGCTGGGGCTATACGGGGTCTCCGGGCATGTATGGTCCTAAGCTGAACAATGGCGAAGCACAGTGCACATTCGACGAAGCACGTTTCACCAACTTTACCAGCATCCCAACTGCTGACGGCGAAGAAGGTTTTGTCGCGTCAGGCTGTTAAGACCTCAGTCAAACCTGAATTGAGAAAGCCCCGGTTTTGCGCCGGGGCTTTTTTGTGTTCAGGAGCCTTCCGGTCGCAGGCGGGTGTCCAGTGGCCCAATCGTGCCGGTCACATAGGTCGCCAAGGCTTCGCGGGCCTTCGGTTTGGCGGCAGCGAGATCAATTTCGCCAGCCTGAATTTGATCAGCGAGCTCCAGAATTGGCAGATAGAGGTCTTCCGTTTCTCCCTGGATGAGCACGGCGAACTGGTCATTTTCCTCTGCAATGGTCGCCCACTCGTCTCGGATAAATTCCCAATAGTCTGCCGTGGCGACCCAATACGCATCGGCCGGCGATGGATCAAAAACCTCGCTATGGCGATAGGTGTTTACACCGATTTCGCGAACAAGCGCTTCAGGTGCATCACCACTCAGGATCAGCTTTGTGTTGTCTTGCTCATGCACCCAGCCAAACGGCGTGATGGCATGGCGGTTCATGGCGTCGACCGCGTGATAGTCGTCGCGCGTGGTCATGTCGCGTCGGGGCAGGGGGCGCCATTCTGCTGGCGGCTGCCATTCGGAGAGCCCGCTCGCATGCGACCAGCTGCCAACAGCGCCGTAACGCGGGGAATCATCAACCTGATAGACGGTTTGTGACCATTGGCCAGCTGTGGTGTCTGCTGGCAGATCGACCATCTTCCAGGCATTGCCTCCAATGAACATCATCACGTCTTCAGGCTCGTATTGCCAATCCTGTCGCCAATGTTTGACAATGATGGGTGCATCAGCTGGGCCGACAATCAGAATGTGCTGCAGAGAAATAAAATCCCCGGTGTCTTCAATTACGCGGACGACTTCATAACCGCCTGACACTTTGCGATCCTTCAGTTGATAATCTGCCTTGAGAGGAACGGTCTCCGTGAAATCGAACGTGACCTGATAATCTCCCGCCATGGCCAGAATCGCGTCCCGGTCCTGTTTGAAAACGGCTTCAGATGTTGAAGGGGCTGATGTGGTTGTGGCCGGTGTTTCGGCGCTCTGCACTGCGGTCGACTGACACGCGGAGAGCAGGGCAAGGGCTGGCAGTCCGGCCAAAATTGGTTTGAGCGCTGATCGCATAAAGGTCTCCCGACTAAAACTTTCCGTCAGACATAAATTATTTGAGAATGACTTGCAAATGCAAATTTGATCTGCCAAACGCAATTGCGACTCATTATCAATTGCATCGGGTAAATCATGTTCTGCACGTCTCCACTTCAAAATTCTTTTCGCGCCACACTGTTTGCGGGTGTCGCTGTAGTCTCGGTTCCGGCACTTGCGGATGATGTTGTCGAAGAGCCTGAACAGCGTCAGGAAACCGTAACTGTCTATGGGACGTCAAATCCGATCCCTGTATTTGAGTATCCGGGGCAGGTAACCGTGGTTGATCGGGAAGAGATCGATCGTCTGATCCCATCTACGCCTGCTGATCTGATGAAAGCTGTTCCGGGGGTTGAGTTTTCAGGCGGTCCCCGCCGAACGGGTATGGTGCCGAGCATTCGCGGATTGTCGGGAGAGAATGTCCTGATCCTTCTGGATGGTGCGCGGCAGAGTTTCATTTCCGCCCATGACGGGCGATTTTTCCTTGAGCCTTCTTTGATTCAATCCGCTGAAATCGTGCGCGGGCCAGCGTCAGCGCTTTATGGTTCGGGCGCGGTCGGCGGTGTTCTGGCGTTTGAAACAGCTGATGCGGCTGATCTCCTGCGAGATGGGGAGAGCTTCGGTGCCCGCCTGCGTGCAGGCTATCAAAGCGTGAATGAGGAGAGCTTTGGCAGTCTGACAGCCTATGGTGTGCAAGGTGGGCTCGATGCTGTAGCAAACCTCTCCTTGCGTCAGTCGGGCGATATTGAACTTGGGTCTGGAGCGGATCTCCCATCGGATGATGAAATCGTCAGCGGTCTCGTCAAACTTGGCTATCAGTTTACGCCCGCCTTGAGAGGTGAGCTTTCCTGGCAGGGGTTCAACAATTCCGCCATTGAGCCCAATAACGGACAGGGGACAGGCTCCACAGGCGACGAGATTCTCGATCGCGATGTCGACAAGGATATCGAAGCGCAGACCTGGAATGGAAGTCTGACCTTCAATCCGGAATCGGAACTGGTTGATGCGCGCCTCACGGTCTACCAGCAAACAACATCCGTGGACGAGTTTGATGCGACCGCGCCGCGAACGACTGGCCGGGAAATCGAAACCACAGGCTTCAGCGCCCGCAACGCATCGCGATTTGATCTCGGGCCTGTGGCGACGACGTTTACCATTGGTGGCGACTGGTACGAAGACCAGCAAACAGGATTTGATACGGAAACCGTGACAGGCGTCCGTGGTGGTGTGCCAAATGCCTCAGCGGAATTCACTGGAATATTTGCGCAGCTGGAAGCCGAGATTGATCGGCCGCTGGGTCTGCCAGGTCAGCTTATTCTGATCCCCGGTATTCGGTATGATGAGTTCGAAAGCAGCTCTGGCGCAGTCACGGAAAGCTCATCCAGTGAGGAAGTTTCTCCGCGTTTTGCCGCAAGCTATGGTCCTGTCAGCTGGCTTCGTCTGTTCGCAAGTTATGCCGAAGGTTTCCGTGCACCGTCAGTGAATGAGCTTTATCTGGACGGTGTGCACTTTTCAGTGCCGCATCCAACACTGTTCGATCCGACAACGGGCAGCATGGTTTTCGTCAATAACAACTTCATACCAAACGCCAGTCTGAAGCCTGAAACCAGTGAGACCGTAGAGCTTGGTTTTGGCCTCGACTTCCAGAACATCGCGTTCGAGGATGACCGTCTTCAGGGCAAGATTTCCTGGTATGAGAGCGATGTAAAAGACCTCATCAATCTGGGTGTGGATTTTGCCTATGACGCGACCTGTTTCACGCCGCCGACTTTCTATCCCTGCACGGCCGGGACGACCTATTCAGACAATGTCTCCTCGGCTGAACTGTCCGGCGTAGAGCTTGAGGCAGCCTATGAGGCGGATCAGTTCTACGGAAGGCTCAGCTTCTCGTCTATCGACGGAACGGACACGGCGTCAGGTGCAGATCTCGGCACGCTGACGCCAGATCGCACAGTTCTGGAACTGGGCTGGCTGACAGCAAAACGGGACATTCGCGTTGGAACACGCTTCCGGTTTGCCAGCGAATTCGAACGCTATGACGAAACAGGGTCGGTGGCAGAAGAGCGGGACGGCTATTCCGTCGTCGATCTGTTCGCGTCCTGGGCGCCTGGTTTCTATGAAAATCTTCGTTTTGATCTCGGTATCGAGAACCTGTTCGAAGAGGATTATGAGCGCGTCTTTGAGGGCGTTTCCGAACCGGGGCGCAATTTCAAGATTGCGGCGAGCTATCAGTTCGGCGGTTGAGGCGACTTTTTGAATTTCAGTCAGGTCTTCAGCCCGCCTGACTGAAGTACCGCCCCCTGCTGATCCCGGAAGATCATGGCAGGGGGCGGGCCCTTTGGTGACCCTGAGGGGGGGATTTTAGGGGTCACCACGGGTTCTGTGTTCAGTTGATGCTGGCTGAAACCGTCTTGTAGTCAGCTTCGATGGCTTTCATTTCAGCAGCGCCTTCGTTGATCAGGCGTTCACCTTTCGAAATCCGGCTCTTGCCTGACTTGACCTGCTTCTGACCTTTTACCTGAAGAGATCGTGCGCTTTTGAGGTCGCTTTCCATCCGATCAATCGATTTCTCGATCTCGCGCAGGTCGCTGGCTTCTTTTGATATCTCATCTGAGGTTGCGGCCTTACCAATGCTGGCCAGCGCCAACAGATAGCGGTTGTTTGCATCTTCCAGCAGACGGGTCAGTTTGCGCTCTTCGCGGGCGCCATCCTCGATATTGTTCTCACCTTTTTTGATGTCAGAACGGCCATCGCGAACGAGCTTCTCGCCTTTTTCGACCTTGGCTTCGCTCTGTTTCCAGTCTTTTGAAATCGCGCCCATCTGGTCGCCGAAATCTTTGCTGGTCGTGCAGGCTGACAGCGCCATGGATGCGCCAGCCAGAAGAACGGCGACGGCGCTCAGGTAAAATGTATGGGTCATGCGTTTGCCCCTGTGATTGTCTTTCTGTTTTCTCATGGACATAAAGATAATCGAGGCTATAAATTGTACAAACGAATATAATAGATATATAAAATCGAAAAAGCCGATATGTAATGGACGTTGTTCAGGCCCGAACCTTTCTCGCGATCGTCGAAGCCGGTAATTTCAGTGAAGCGGCCAAGCGGGTCTATGTGACCCAATCAACCGTTAGTGCCCGCATCCGGGCTCTCGAAGATCAACTCGGCAAACCGCTTTTCAATCGATCCAAGGGCGGATGTGAGCTGACGCCTGCGGGCCATCAGTTCTATCGGTTCGCGCGATCTATCGTGCGCGTCTGGGAGGAGGCCCGTCATCAGGTCGCCCTGCCTGCAGGCTATGAAGACACGCTTATCGTCGGCGGTCAGTACGCCCTGTGGAACCGGCTTCTTCTCCGCTGGGTGCAGGACTTTCGGGATATCCGGCCGAAAGTCGCGGTGAAATGCGAAATTGGCATGCCGCAGCGTCTGATGAGGGAAATGTCAGAAGGCGTGATGGATATGGCCGTGCTCTACACGCCGGAGCGACGACCGGGCATGGTGGTTGAGGAGCTGTTGGAAGATCGCCTCATCATGGTAACGTCGCGCCCGGATACGGATTTCAGAGAGAACTACGTCTTTGTCGATTGGGGCGATGAGTTCCGCAGCGCGCATTCGGCGGCATTTCCGGAAATCCATAATCCCGGTGTTACACTGGAACTTGGCGCGTTGGGGGTGAACCTGCTTCTCAATATGGGCGCGTCTGGCTATTTCCCCGAAAGGGTCGTGCAGTCCCATCTCGATCAGGGTTTGCTGACCCGCGTTGATGGCGTGCCTGACTTTTCCTATCCGGCCTTCGTTGTCTATCAAGAGGCATTTTCAACGCCTGAGATTATTGCTGACGCGCTTTCCACCCTCAAATCCATTGCAGACAAGGCTGTCTCCGGTGCGCTGCCTGCGCCATATTGGGTTCGCTGATCTTACTCGGCTGCAGCGAGTTCAGCCTCCTGTGCCTTGGCCTTGGGGCGCATGAACAGATAAACTGGCAAGCCGCTCGCCACGATGGCTATTCCGGCAATCGATTCCCAGGTCCGGGTGACAAGCAACATGCCCAGATACACAATTGAAAAAAGGATGAAGGCCGCTGGCGCGTAGGGATAGAAGGTCACCTTGTAGGGGCGTGGCATGTCCGGATATTTTCTGCGGAAGACAAAGACCGCAGCGACGGCGAGCGTTGTGAAGCTGTGGGATATGAAGGCGACAGCGGCCAGTATAGTCTGATAGCTGCCCGATAGAATATATAGCACCGAGATGAGGGCCACCGCGACCACCGCGACCCAGGGCGCATGTGTCACCGGGTGGATATCGGCAATCCATTGCGGCATCAGCCGATCACGTGCGAGGGCAAACACCACGCGCGGATAGCTCATCAGCTGTGCGTTCAGAACCGCCAATGCGGAAATCATGATTGAGATGGCGACAAAATAAGCGCCGATCGGGCCCAGGGCCAGCTCCATCAGGTCGACGGCGACCGCATCGCTATACCGGAAGGTTTCGAACGGCAGCGTGGTGATGATGGTGGTATTGAGCATCAGGTAGAGCCCCAGCACGATACCGAAGCCGTAAAAAATCGCGCGCGGAATATTACGGGCCGGGTTCTTGATTTCGCCGGCAATCTGGGTCGCGAAATGGGCGCCGCTATAGGAGAAGAGCGTCAGAAGAAGGCCTTCTGACAAAGCTTTCGCGATGCCCGGAGCATCAAGCGCCGGGTTTGGGGCCATGCCGAAAACAGCCAGGTCCAGATGGCCTGCGCCCAGCGGCAGGGCGATCAAAATCAGGATTAGTCCGACCTTCACCACTGTAAGCACGAATTGCAGATTGCCGCTTTTGGCAATGCCGAGCAGATTGGCTGCGCCGGAAATGACGATAAAGCCGATGGCGACCAGAGTTCCGCTGGCTTGTCCGGCAAAATCGCTCGGCAGAATGCGTAAGGCATAGCCGCTGGCCATGATTGCAACAATCGCAAGCGCTGCAGCGCCATAGCCACACATCACCATCCATCCATAGAAAAATCCGAATATCCGGCCATAGCCCTTCTTCAGGAAGACATAGATGCCCCCGGTTTGCGGCATGGCCGCGCCGAGCTCAGCATAAGTGAGTGCGGCACAAGCAGACAGAATACCGGCGATAATCCAGACACTGAGCGCCAGTATGGGATGCCCGGCCGTGTTGGCGACCGAGGCGGGCACCAGAAAGATGCTGACACCGATAATGCCGCCCGTCACAACCGTGATGCTCTGAGGAAGCTTCAGAGAGCGCTCAAGGCTGTCACCCTCTGCATCGGTTTCGGGGGCGGGGTCGGCTGGGAGAGCGCTTTTGTCCTGCATCGGTCAGTCCTGTTGCTGCCGGATCAGCTTCGGTGCTGATGCACAATTCGCAAGGCATTGACGGTGATGATGCAGGTTTCATGAGCAAACGGTCAGCGCTTATACAGTATTGCGCCCGGAATGCCTTCAATCATCTCGATGAATACTGGCAGGATGGCTTCAGCAACCGAGAGTGCGAGGGGCGAGATGAACAGTTCGATCACAGCGACCAGTTCAAATGTTGAGACGGCCCAGCAGGCTCTGGACCGGCTCCATCGGGATTTTACCGCCCGCAATCCGAAGAGTTTTGCTCAGCATGAACAGGCATGTGAGGTGTTTCCTGGCGGGAATACGCGCACAGCGCTTCACTATCCGCCATTCCCTCTGACCATGGCGCGCGGCGAGGGCAGCCGTTTGTGGGATTTGGACGGCCATGAATATATCAACCTGTTAGGCGAATACACGGCAGGACTTTATGGGCATTCCCATCCGGTCGTTGGTGCGGCCATCCGGGCCGCGCTGGATGACGGGATCAGTTTTGGCTCCATCAATTCGGTCGAAGCGCAGTTTGGTCGGGCAGTCGTCGACCGATTCCCCTCGATAGAGCAGGTACGGTTCACCAATTCCGGGACAGAGGCCAATCTCATGGCCATCGGGCTCGCGCGTGCTTTCACAAAGAAGAACCGCATTCTTGCATTTCGCGGCGGATATCATGGTGCTGTGCTGACGACAGGTGTGCCGTCCTCGCCGCTGAATGCGCCATTCGATATCGTCTATGGCCGGTTCAACGATATTGAGGCGACCAGAGAGGTTATCGAGGCCAATGCTGATGAGCTGGCTGTGATTATCACAGAGCCCATGCTGGGGTCTGGCGGGTGTGTAGCGGGTGATCCGGAGTTTCTCCAGCTTCTTCGAGACAAGGCGGATGAAACCGGTGCGGTGTTGATCTTTGATGAGGTGATGACCTCGCGTCTGTCGCCCGGCGGGCTTCAGGGGAAGCTTGGTATTCTGCCGGATTTGACAACCCTCGGAAAATATCTTGGCGGTGGCAGCTCGTTTGGCGGGTTTGGCGGCCGTGAGGAGATTATGAGCCTGTTCGATGCGCGAAAAGACGGCGCGCTCATGCATGCCGGCACGTTCAACAATAACGTCATCACCATGGTGGCGGGGTATACCGGGCTGACTCAAGTCTTCACGCCAGAGGTTTGCATTGATCTCAACGCGCGAGGCGATGAACTGCGCGCGCGCCTGAACAAGCTATGTCAGTCGGCCGGGGTGGATTTGCAATTCACGGGCGTCGGTTCACTTATGAATGCGCATGTCACGACACAGCCGATTCAGACAATTGAAGATGTTATGACAGGCGATATGGTCGTCCGAGATGTGTTGTTCCATCATTTGCTGCAAGAAGGAATTTATGCAGCTCGCCGGGGATTTGTGGCGCTCACGCTGGTAGTCACGGATGAGGATCTTGATGCCTATGTCGGTGCGGTCCAGAGCTTCATCGAGCGCTATGAGCCGATCCTGAAGGCATAGCGTTCCTGTATTCCGTCAGCACTCGACGACATTTGCGGCCAGTCCGCCCTGGCTGGTTTCTTTATATTTTTCAGACATATCGAGCCCAGTCTGGCGCATGGTTTCAATCACCGTATCAAGACTTACATGGGTTGGGCCAATGGCATGAAGCGCGAGACGCGCTGCGTTGACCGCTTTCACCGATCCCATCGCATTGCGCTCGATACAAGGAATTTGCACCAGCCCGCCAACCGGATCGCACGTCATGCCCAGGTGATGTTCCATGGCAATTTCCGCGGCAATGGTCACCTGGTCCGGCGATGCGCCCCAGATTTCAGCAAGCCCGGCGGCGGCCATGGAGGAGGCGACGCCAACTTCTCCCTGACACCCCATTTCGGCACCGGAAATTGATGCCCGTTGTTTGTAGAGCAGCCCGATGCCGCCAGCGGCCAGCAGAAACCGCCGGCGTTTATCCACTTCCGTTGGCTCAGTGTACTGGCGCATGACTGATGGGATAATGCCGGCCGCACCATTGGTCGGCGCTGTGACGACCTGACCGCCAGCGGCATTTTCTTCATTCACGGCGAGTGCATAGACGCTCAACAGATCGAAAATCTCTTCACGTTCGTTCGAGGATGCACCGGTGTTGATGCGCGACCATATGGCCGCAGCGCGCCGTTTCACCTTGAGTTTTCCTGGTAGCTGCCCGGTTGTGTTGAGGCCTCTGTCGATGCAGGCATTCATGGTGTTGCAGATGATGTCGAGCTGTTCGTTCACCGCATCGGGTTCTGCAATAGAGGTCTCATTGCCAAAGACGACGTCGGAAACGCGCTTGTTTTCGCGGCTGCAAATGTCCAGCAGTTCGATAGCGGAGGTGTACTCATAGGCAGAGCTGCGTCCGGCTGGCACGATATCATTTTCGACGGGTGTCAGGAGTTGCTTTTCAGATGCAATGAACCCGCCACCAGTTGAATAGAACACACTGTCTGACAGAATAGTCCCGTTGGTATCGAGTGCGGTGATCTGCATTTCGTTCGGGTGAAGGCCTGACCTGTTTTCATAGTCAAAGATGATGTCTGTATCGGGATCGAACGGGAGGCGACGTCCATTGGGGAGGAGGAGTGATTTCGATGTTGAAACCTCCTGCAATGCAGCCTCTGCCATTTCGGGAAGAGTCGTTTCAGGGCGAAGCCCGCACAGGCCGTATATAACGGCTTCAGGCGTGGCATGCCCTGGGCCGGTAAATGCCAGCGAACCTCTCAATGTCACCTGAAATTTCGAAATAATAGACAGTAAATCGCTTGATTGGAGCTCATCAAGAAACCGGTTAGCGATACGCATCGGCCCAACCGTATGCGAACTCGAAGGGCCTAATCCCACGCGAAAAAGGTCGAGAATTGACAGCATTTCGAATTACCCGGCTTATATAGGTCGGTTATTGCAGGCTTTTTGCATTCTGCGATGCAGTTGTTCCTACTCGGTTTATATGGGTGCCACAAAAATCTGAAGCGAGAAAGGGATTTGACTCGATATGACGAAATCAATGCGAAATTCAATAAATTTCGTAATTCAAGGCTTCGGCTCGCGCGCTGTTACGCATTTGATCCGCAGTATCGGGCCTTATCCTTTACCCCAGATGACCAGCTTGTTTTCCCAGTCATGGCCGATGTCAGCGCGGCCGAGATATTTGATTCCGGAGCGGTGACACCAGTCCTGCACGCTTTCCTCATAGGTCATGCCGAAGGCGATCTCGTTTTCCGGAATATCTGACATCCGACCAAGCGCAATACCGTGGCATTTCCGGATATTTTCGTTCGAGCAGAGCGTGAA
>NZUJ01000115.1 GCA_002701295.1 Ponticaulis sp.
TTACTGGTATTAGCTACTACTATTGACAGTGAAGTGTTACATGTATCCGCGACTATGTACTTATTTCTAGTGCTGATATATGTATATAACTCTGTAAACAAACGTAACTAGTAAACAAGGAATATTCCTATGGCTAAAATAACCTGTGCTATATCAGGTATAAAAATAATACTGCCTGAGTTTAGTAAGTTAAATGTTAGTTCTCAAGGTGGATATATTCATCCTATCTTTGCTGCTAACAAGAAACAGTTATTAGCTACCTATAAGTTATATGCTAAAGGCGAATGTAGTAATAAGGAATCATACTTACTATTCCTAGCCTTATTAAACTTATCAGGTAAGGTAACTTGGCGAGTACCAGTAACACTAGAGTGGAATTCTGTTAGAGGTCAGTCTTACATAGCTAACACCATTAACAGACTAGTAGCTTCACTTGAGCAGACAGCTATTATTGAACACCCTAAGTTTAAACAACCTAGGTTTGTAGTTAACGTAGATAATAGTAGCTTAGATAACATCCATAATTGGGTGCGGGCTTGGCGAGATAATATTGAGGAATTTAAGAATAAGCAAGCATCTCTTACTGACCATGCTAAGTTAATGGCTGTACAGAATAAGCTTACTTACTTAGTATTGTCTGATAAGCAGGCACCTCAGTACGTAACACTAATAGCAGATTGGGCAGCAATGGCTAGTAACTTCCCTGCTGATAGAGTAGAAGAATGGAAGAAAGCTATTAGGTACTGCTTTAATCCTAAGAAGATATTTAATGTAGATTCCACAACTCTTAAAGAGATAAAGGAACACTGTGAAACTAACTTAGAGTTAGATAGCTTACATTATTCTGAGGTAATGGATTGTCTTAAAGAAGGTATCAATAACCAAATCAATATACTTGGTTCTTCACTACTAGATTTAGATGCACAGTTATCTATGTCTATGAGTACTTCTAGCTTAGAGAAGGCTGCAGCTGCTAAGAAGTCTATTGAAGCTAACGATAAGTTAGTTAATGATGTAATAGCTAGCGCTCCGGCAGAAGAACCTAAACAAATTAACTATGCTACTAAGGGTGAGTACCTTAAAGCTAAGATAGCATACAACTTAAGTAAGAGGAGTTAGTAATGGCTGATATTAAAGCTATAATAGAAGCCCGTAAATTGCAGAAAGCTAAGGAAGAAGCTGAGGCTAATAAAGAAGTACCTAAAGAAGAACCTCAGTTAGCTAAGCATAAGGCACTGTCTATTAAGGAAAGGGTACGGGCTAACTTAGCTGCTAAAGCATTAGCTAATAAGCAAGCGGAAGAGAAGACTAAACCAGAAAAGGAAGTATCTTCTAAGGATAGGTTAGCTGCTGCACTAGCTAAGTACAAGGAAGAAAAGAAGCTTAAGGAAGAGAAGGAAGAAATACCACCACAGGATAAAGTATTACCTATATCCCCACCTGAAACATTAGGTGCTAATACTACTACTGGTATGAACGGTGAAGTTATTACCTATAATGAAAGACAAGAAGAGTTTGTTACTACATTAGGTAAAGGTAAATCATGTGTCTTAATAGGTGCTGCTGGTACTGGTAAAACAACTGCTACTAAGGGGGGTCTTAATAACTTAATACAATCCGGTGTAGCTGGCGTACTTACTATATCAGAAGACGCTCCGCATAAGCACCTTACTAGCGGTACCCCTGGGGCTGTTATTATCTCTTACACAAGAAGAGCTGTTAATAACATACGTAAAGTACAGTCGGAAGATATGAAGCATAACTGTATTACTTCCCATAAACTACTTGAGTACCAGCCTGTTGATAAGACTATTATTAACGAAGAGACTGGGGAAAAGAGAGTTAGTAGGGTGTTTGAACCAGCTAGGAATGCTAGCAATAAACTACCCTCTAGTCTAAAGGTAATAATAGTAGAAGAAGCCTCTATGCTATCTGTTGAGTTATATAAAGAGATAGTATTAGCTTTACCTAAGGATATTATATGGGTATTTATAGGTGACCTTAACCAGTTACCTCCTGTATTCGGGTCTGCTATATTAGGTTATAAGTTACTAGAGTTACCAGTAATAGAATTAACTGAGGTATACAGGCAAGCACTTGAGTCACCTATTATCAGGTTAGCACATAGGATATTATCAGGTAAGCCTATACCAGTAAAAGAGTTTCCTAAATGGAAAACAGAAGGTAAGTTAACCTTACATCCTTGGAAGAAGAAACTTAATGCTGATAACGCTTGTATTATCTTAATGAAGTTCTTTGCTAATGCTTATGATAATGATGCGTATAACCCTGATGAAGACATAATACTAATACCTTATAATAAAGGTTGCGGTACTATTGAACTCAATAAGGGTATAGCTAATCACATTGCTCGTAAGCACGGTAGGTTAACACATGAGATAGTAGCTGGGTTTAATAAGCACTATCTATCTGTAGGTGACTATGTCTTAGTAGACAGGGAAGACGGCGAGATAATAGAAATAGAACGTAATCATAAGTACCTAGGTAAGATGCCTCAGCAACCTAGTAGGTTCTTAGATTATTGGGGTTGTAACCAAGACCCAGAGGCTGCTGGCTTAGAGGATGAAGAAGAAGAGCAAGATATAGATGCTATGTTAGATAGCTTAGCTGATACTGATGTAGAAGAAAGAACTACGCAGTGCTCCCATATTATTAAGGTTAAACTTAAAGATACTGAGCGTACAGTAGAACTTAAGTCTGCTAGTGAAGTTAACAATCTATTGCTATCTTATGCTATGACTGTACATAAATCACAAGGTAGTGAATGGCGTAAAGTATTCTTATGTCTGCACCAAACTCACGCTACTATGTTACAGCGGGAACTGTTATATACTGGTGTTACTAGGGCAAGAGAAGAGCTTTATGTTATATGTGAACCTGATAGTTTTGTTAAAGGTATTAAGTCACAGAAGATTAAGGGTGATACCTTAGCTGAGAAAGCGGAGTTCTTTAAAGGTAAGTTAGAAGCTAATGATGGTTATTAGTTACTAAAATAAACACACTAACTAGTTAAGAGTAAAAAAGTTCTTGACGATTTTGTAACCTATGGCATAATGATTATTCATTTAGGGGAACTTGTATCCCAAACAAACTAAGTGAGTAATTAATTACTTATTGTTTAACGGCGCACATTATTTAAATAAGACGCCACTTAATTAAGGAGACATTAACATGTCTGAGCAACAAGATACTACTACCGTAGAAACTGGCAACAATGTTGTAGAAAAGCAAGAACTTAAAATAATTCCTGCTGAGAACCCTACTAAGGAAGAGTTAGCTACTATCGTTGCAGAAGTACGTAGTCAGATGAAAGTTGAGACAGTACCTACTCCAACTGAATTTACTTTCCGTAAGCAGAAAGATGACAGCGGTATTGAATATAAGCGTGATACCTTAGTTGTGCCTTTGCCTATCCCTACTATTAATGGTGTTCTTTCTATCATTGAAGAAGGTGGTAAAGGTGCTGAGCTATTACGTGAAGCGGTAACGGAAGTTATTAAGACTCAAGCACGTAGCCTTATTAGCGAAGACGAAAAGCTTAATGCTGCTAACTTCCCTTATGACCAACTTAGCTGGGACTTCATTGCTAACATGCCTAAAGCTAGCCGTAAAGGTGGCGGTATTCCTAAAGAAATCTGGGAAGGCTTTGTTAAGGACTACATTGAAGTTATGCAAGAAGTTACCGATAAGACTCTTGAGCAAGTTACCTTTGCTGCTAAGCTATTCAACGCTAAGCTACAGCCTGTTAAGACTAACAAGAAAGTTCTGTCTGTACTTGAAGAGCAACTTGGTGTTTACGCTAATGCTGAGCAAGCTAACCTTGAAGAATTCGCAGAAGTTATCGAGTTCTTAGCTGAGAAGATTACTACCTTCAAAGAAACAAGCGAAAGCTCTATACTAGAAGCCCTTTAATAACCTCTCCCAGGTTATCTAATAAGCGGTAGCTATTAAGTTAGCTACCGTTTTTTTTTTCTTTTCTCATTGTTAGCTATCATTACTTATGCGTAAATATCAGAAGTTATGGAACACTATTAGAGATAACTCTACTGCTACGGTAGAGGCTCCAGTTGATATGCATAATAGGTTAATAGAAGCAGTGAGAAAAGAAAAGAAGTTAGATAAAGCCTATAAGTATCTAGCATTAGAAGCAGGCATACGGCCTAAGTTAATGCACAAGATAGAAGGCACTAAGATAACTTTTTACATAGTGGGTAGCTTAACCCATAATGTTATTAACCTTTAGCAATTGCACGGAGAAATGTAATGGCTGATTCACTACCAACCTTATCATTAAGTGACTCTAAAGTAGACTTCCGTATTCAAGAGAAGTTAGTAGAGTTAGATACTCACTTCAAAGATAACCATCCTGAGATGCGTTCTGCTCTCAAAACTATTCACACCATTGTTAAGAAAGACCCTGAGCAAGCTACACTATTAACAGATGAAGAATTAGCTGTTATAGTTAAGGCTCAGATGTCTATTTCTAAGACTGAAATATCTACTTCTCAGTTGAAGAAAGCACCTAAGAAGGCACTTAAGTCTATTACAGCTGATGACTTATAGGCATTTAATATGTCTGAGTTATCCCAGCGGGTAAAAGAACTTAAGCTTGCTCGTACCCCTCATACACTTACTACTTTCATTACCTTCTATATGTACCACCAGCATAGCATGTATATTAATTATATGCACGATAGCAAAGTTATATTAGACTGGCTAACTAATGAAGGTAATATGCCTCTTGATTTAGAAGACGATAAGTTTGATAAGTTAAAGCAGGATAGTAAGTTAATGTTACTGTCTAGTATGTGCCATAGTTATGCTATAGGTGAGTTAGCTAGAATAGTAGCACATAATATGGGCAAGAAGTATGACCTTAAATTTAACCGTGAGCTATGTACCAGAGTAGCTTTAATAGTGTTAACACATTAGGAACTTAACAATGCCAGATTTTTCATTCCTAGATACCCAGCTTGATATCAAAGTAGTTGATGAAGAAGTTGAGGTAATAGATTTACAAGGTGAGATAGACCCGCGTATTAAATTACTGTCTCACTCTTCTCGTAACTTATTACATGCCTGCCCCCGTAAGTACGAACTGTATAAGCTTAAAAGTAATTCTGTATCTACTGACCCTGAAAGAGAACAGGAATCAGAAGTTACTCTTAACTTTGGTAGCGTAGTTGGTGTAGGTATACAGTCTGTTATAGAAGGTAAGTCATTTGATAGAGCAGTATTAGATTGTTTCCTTGAATGGGAAATAGATTTAGATGCTGCTACCGAAAGACAAAATAAGTCTTATTATCGGGCTATCTATGCTGTTAAAAAGTTCTATGACCTATATACATTAGGTGCAATAAGTGACTACGAACTTGTGTATTACAAGGGTAAGCCAGCATGTGAATTATCTTTTAATATTATATTACCTAATGGCTATCGCTATCGTGGTTTCCTAGATGTAGTACTTAGACATAAGGAAACAGGTGAGATAATAGTACTAGAACTTAAGACTAGTAGTGGTATTGCTCAACCTGCTATGTTCCAGAACAGCGGGCAAGCTATTGGTTACAGTGTAGTATTAGATGAACTGTTTCCAGAACTGTCTAGTTATAGTGTTTATTATTTAGTGTATGAGACTCGTAGCTATGAGTATAAACCTATGCACTTTATGAAGTCTTTATCTAAGCGAGCGCAGTGGTTATCTGAAATGCTGTTAGATATAGAGAAGTTAGAACTATATCATAAGTCTGACTTATTCCCTATGCATGGAGAAAGTTGTTACTCTTTCGGTCGTCCTTGCGAATACTTAGGTATATGTGAGCATAGTAACTTACAGCTTACTAAACCTTACACTAACTTAGTTGAAGCGTACGTTAAAGAGGATGAAGGTAAGTACCAATTTAATGTTGACTTCGAAACCTTAATAGAAAGACAGCTGGAGAAAACAAGTGAACATTAAAATTATGGGCTTAGAAACAGTGCAGGAATCTAATACCTGTGTTACGTTTGACGAAGTAGTAGCAGAGTCAGAGAAAGCCATGCTATTTAAGTTTATTGATGCGCAAGGCATACCTACTAACACGTGGTTGCCTAAGAAGATGCTAGCTAACTATCGTGAGGACTTAGCATTAGTGTGGGTATGGGATAAGTTTATTCATGATATAGCTGGCCCAGCACAAACTGACCTTCTTAGGCTTAATGAAGTACCTGCTGATGAAGCTATAGCTACTATCAATACTAGTGCAGCCGATAAGCTTAATGCTATGCAAAGAGGAGATAACCAGTGAGTATGGAAACTTATATACGCACTAAAACCGAGGAGTTATTGGGCGACATACGTATGCAAATAGCTGTAGCTAATAGTATGCACGCAGTTAATCCTGACATTACTGTCTATGTTAATGCTACTGCCGCCAGCTTATTAAGAGGCACATGCAGTTACCCTAAAGTAGCAATACCTAACATAAACGTGGAAGGAGATATAAAAGTGTTTGGTTATACTGGCTGGATTATATCTAATAACACTCACCCTTTGTTTAGAATAGCAGTAGAACCTAAGGAGTAATTAACAATGGCTAAGACTATAGCTAGTCGTAAAGCTGAAAACAAGACTTACCCTAAAGTCATTATATATGGTGCACCTAAGTCTGGTAAATCATTGGGTGCTGGTAAGTTAGCTGAAGAGTATAACCTTATATGGTTTGACTTCGAGAACGGTAGTGAAGTGTTAGAACAACTACCTACTGAATGGCAGGAACGTATACAGTTAGTAAGCATACCTGACACAAGGGACTTTCCTATCGGTATCGAGACTGCACTTAAGGTTGTTAAAGGTAAGTCTAAGATATGTGATGAACACGGTAAAGTTAATTGTATGCTGTGTACTAAGACTGCTAAAGACAGTGACTTATCTGACGACGAGTTATTCACTACTGTGGATGTTAACAACTTACCTGATGATACTATTGTAGTATTTGACAGTCTTACTCAGTTAACTAACAGTGCTATTGCGCAGATTACCCGTAACCAGCCGGATGATTATAAGCTTAATTATGATGATTGGGCGCACCTTGGTATGTTGCTTGACAGATTCTTATCTTATTTGCAGCAAGCTAAGTATAAGGTAGTAGTCATTACCCACGAAGTTGAGTCTGAAACTGAATCTGGTAAGACTATTATAGTACCTCTTGGCGGCACTCGTAACTTTGCACGTAACTTAGCTAAGTACTTCGGACATGTAGTATACGCTGAACGTAAGCTTAAGAAACATGTATTTAGTTCTAGTACAACTGATAGTACTACTGTACTGTCTGGCTCACGTACTAGTGTTGACTTGCAGAAAGACGGAGTAACTAGCTTACTTCCTATATTTACTTCTGCGGATAAAAAGAACAAGAGTTTAAAAGATGTTAAGAAAGATACGACCACTAAGCCCACTACTACTAATACTAAGTCTGCCGATACTGCTACCACTACTAACAGTAGCGCTACTATTAATGACTCAGTAAAAGATAAGTTAGCTGCTTTACGGGCTAGAACTAAAACCTAGTTTCTCCGTGCGCTAAGTTCGCTGGTATACCGAACTATACAATAGTATACGTCTTGCTTTATATTATATTGCATATTAAGTTTAATACCTAGTGTGCAATAACCATGTATAGCAATCAATAGCATACATCTATTTATCAATCCATTAATTTATTAATCCATTTATAGGAATATTATTATGTCAGATATTAACATCGACGAACTATTAGACATCTCTCTAGACGATTTAAACGATTTACCTGAGTTTAAACCTTTCCCTGCTGGCAGTCACTTAATTAAGATGACTATGGATAAGAAAGAAGTTAACGAAAAACCTTGCGTAGAAATTAAGCTTGTCATGGTTGAAACCGTAGAGCTTGCTAAAGAAGTAAGCGAAGACAAGAAATGTGTGGAAGGTGATGAAACTTCTATCTTGTGCGACTTAACTAATGAGTACGGACAGGGTAACTTAAAGGCAATCTGTAAGCCTATTGGTGAAGCGCTTGGTACTTCTAATCTGTCTGAGATTGTGGCATCTGTTAAAGACCTTGAATGTGCGGTAACTACTACCTTACGTAAGGACAAGAACGATCCTGATAAGTTCTACACGCAGATTAAACAGGTTACACTAGGCTAATAGCTTATCGTAATTTAAGTGAGTAGCCCTGTTTAATTACGGGGCTTCTTTATTAAAGATTGTTATTTATAGCTGTCTTTACTAAGGAACATAACCACGGAGATACTACCATGTTTAAGTTAAACTACATTACAATGTGTATTAGAGCTGCAATGTACGGAGTTGTTTATCAGAAGGAGACTAACAATGAAGATAAGTAAAGCTCATTTGTTGGCTGCGTTAAGCAATACACTAACACACAACACTACTGATGGTGCTACTAAGTCTTTATTAACTGTTAGCCTTATCAACACAGATGCTGCTGCACCTAGTAGCACACCTAAGCCTGTTGATACTTACCAGAGTAGGCAACGTAAGAAGAAACTTGCTAAGAGGAAGAAGAAACTGAGACAAAGGAATAAGGGATAGGCTAATGAAAAAGTATCATAGACCTAGTAACAAGCAACGGGTAGCACGTACTAGAAACTTCCAAAAGTTCCAGCTAGCTAGTATGAAAAGTTCACTTAGTGGTATTAATAGTGACTGGCGAAACATAAAGCACCTTGTAGCTGTTAGCCCAGACTACTTAAAAGAGTTACAGAAGTTACGGGAAGCTGAACAGCTGATAAGGCATGTTTTAGGTAGCTGGGATGAAGTAACTGCTGAGTGTATTGCAGTAACAACTAACGAGGAGAAATAGAAACATGAGTACACAACTACAAGTTATGAAAGATAAGTTAGCTAAGATGCGCGCTGAGAAAAAGAATGCTGTAGCTGTAAATAGCAGTGTTCTTTTTTGGGGTACTGGGCATGATAAAGCATACTTACCTATGTTGAAGTCTTGTGTTGGTAGTACTCATGTTATAGTAAACACTACTGCTATTAGTACTCTTACTCAGTTTACTCTACACTGTAAGAGCAAGCACTTAACTAAAGTGTTTACTACCTCTGTACCTTTGTTGAGATTACTACTTAAATGGGATAAGCGGGCTGCACCTAGTCTGTCTAACTATGCAGGTAGTTATTTTAATATAGAGGGTATAGAGATAGTATTCATTAACCCCCTCAAACAACTAGCTACTGTTAGCTACGGCAAGTTTATGGCAACCCGTCATATATCTAAGTTATCTAATCCTGATAATTGGTTTAAACCCCCTGAATTTAAATGGCATGTAATAGATGAACGTAACTACGAGTCCGCTTTAGCATGTCTTAAACAAGATAACTGCCTGTTAATAGGTATTGATGTTGAGACTCTTAAAGACCACACCCGTATTAAGTGCTTATCTTATACTGGCCTGTGGGAAGATAGCAGTGAGCCTAGCGGATACCATACTGAGACTTATGTATTAGCTATAGATAGTATGTTTGCAGTAGAGATAATGCGTAAGTTTAATTGGGACACTAAAGCAGCTAAGGTAATGCAGAATGGTAAGTATGACATAGCTTATTTTGCTAGGTACAATGCACCTGTATATAATTACCAATATGATACTGCTATGATGTTCCATTCGTGGTATGCAGAGTTACCTAAAGACTTAGGTTTCCTTAACAGCTTCCTTATTCGTGAGGCTTATTACTGGAAAGACTTATCAGATACAAATGACTTGTATGAATACTATCGCTATAATGCTCTTGATACTTGGGGTACTGTTATGGCGTGTGTTGTCATGTTAGCAGAAATGCCAGATTGGGCTATTAAGAACTATAAAGATGAGTTCCCGCTAACATTCCCTAGCCACATGTGTGAGTTACGTGGTATAAAGCGTGACATTAGTAGGATGGAAGAAGCCTATAAACAAGGTGATAGTATACGTGCAGAATACCAAGCTAGATTAGATACAGTATTAAGTACCCCCGAAGGCTCTGAATTTAATGTAAGTTCGCCTAAGCAAATGAAGCAACTATTATTTATATTAGGTTGCGGTGACTTAAAGTCTGCTGATGAAAAAAGTCTAAAGAAGGCTATGGATAGAAGTCCTATTAATCAACGTATATTAGGTTATGTATTAAACATACGTAAGATTCGTAAGGAACTATCTACATATATAACAGTAGGTAAAGAGTTCCAAGAAAAGAATAAAGATAGAATACTATTCTCTATTAACCCACATGGCACTGATACAGGCAGACAAGCTAGTAGAGAACATGCTTTTTGGTGTGGAGTTAACATACAGAATATACCTAGAGGTGGTGCAGTTAAGTCTACTTATGTAGCAGATGAAGGCTTTGCTTTATTTGAAGTAGACTTAGAACAAGCTGAATCGCGGGACACTGCTTATTTAAGTGGTGATACTAACCTTATTAATGCGGTTGAACACTCACCTGATTTTCACAGTGCTAATGCTAGTGCTTTCTTCGGTATACCCTTTGAAGATATATTCGATGTTAAGGCAGGCAAAGTACTTAATAAACCATTACGACAATTAGCTAAACCTGTTAACCACGGTGCTAACTATAACATGGGAGCCTACGTATTAATAGATACTATGGGTGTTGCTCATATATGGTTAGCTAAAGAGTTACTAGCTTTAAATAAATTCTTCTCTGCTGTGCAGGTGGCTGAACATCTGTTAGAACAATTCCACAAGGCTTACCCCAAAATAAGAGCTGTATTTCATAAAGGTGCTATTAAAGAAGTATTACTTACTGGATTACTACGCTCTCAAGCAGTTCACCATAACTGGACTGAAACTAAAACCATGCTAGAAAACCCCTCTATTAAAGATAAATGGAACTCTGAATGGGAACATATGTATACCGAAGCTGGCGGTGCTTGGACTAGAAGGTGCTTTAAAGACCCTAGTAAGTCTAAGACAGCGGCTAACGCTTACATAGCACACCCACCACAATCCTTAAATGCAATGACACTAAATAAATCATTTATTACAGTATATAAAGATATAGCAATCAATCCTAAGTATAGCGATAATTTCAAGTTAATAGCACAAGTTCATGATTCCATAATAGGGCAGTATAGATTAGGTCATAGTTATTTAATGGAGATGGTCAGAGAACGTATGGAAGTACCAGTAACTATTAAAGGTTACGATAACATAGTACGTTCTTTCGTAGTACCAGCTTCTGTTAAAGGCGGCCAGCATACTGATAAAGGATATGCCAAGTATTGGGCAGAAACAGAATAACAAATAGAGGTTAGCATGGCTATAGACTACATAGCTACCTATCTTAAATATACTGACGATAATGAGTGTCCGAAGTTATTTCATAGGTGGACTGCGTTAAGTTGCCTTGCAGCAAAATTAGGTAGAAAAGTACATTTTAGATTCGGTCACTTTAATATATACCCTAATATGTATGTCTTATTAATAGGTAGCCCAGGTACTAAGAAATCAACAGGTATCAAGATGGGCGCTAAGTTATTAGGAGATACTGGGTATGATTACTTTGCAGCAAAGAAGACTAGACAGGAAAAGTACCTAACTGACTTAGCAGAGCAATTCCTAAATAAAGGTAAAGATACAAGTGACGTAGATTTAATCCTAGATAACTTAACATTAGATGAAGACTCTGCTAGTGAGAAATCAGCGGCATCTAATAAAGCACCTGCGGAGTCTTTTGTTACAGCTGATGAGTTTAATAACTTTATAGGCTATAACAACGTAGACTTCATTTCTATACTAGGTGAGTTATGGGATTACAATGGAGTATTTGATTACCGTCTAAAGAACAGCGATAGTATTTATATTAATAACCCTACCATTAATATACTAGGCGGTAATACTCAAGTAGGTCTTAACTCAGCTTTCCCTCCAGAGATTATAGGGCAAGGTTTCTTTAGCAGGCTGTTACTTATATACAGTGACCCTAGCGGTAAAGAGATACCATTCCCATTACCTCCAGATGAATCTCTTAAAGGTGATTTAGTACAATTCTTTTCAGATGTAGAAGATAAATTACATGGTGAGATGTTACTAACAGATGAGGCTAGGGAGTTAATGAAAATTATCTACACTAAGTGGGATAGTATTGATGACCCTAGATTTGAACATTATAGTAACCGTAGATTCCAGCATCTTATAAAACTTACTATGGTTATAGCAGCAAGTAAGTTATCTATGCAGATAACAAAGGATGTAGTTATTGAGGCTAATACTGTCCTTACTTTCGCTGAACAGCTTATGCCTAGAGCACTAGGTGAATTTGGTAGAAGTAAGAATAGTGCTGCTACCCATAAGATACTTGTGTTTATCACTAACAAAGGTATGGCTACATTTAAAGAAATCTTTAAGGTTGTTAGCCAAGACTTTGATAAGCGGGAACAAGTAATAGAAGCTATCAACTCATTGTTACTGGCAGATAAAATAGCAGTACAAGAGACTAATAGCGGCAGGACAATCTACTTACCTAAGAAGAAAGTATTATTTGACGGTGAGGATGGATTAGTAGATTGGAAGTATTTAACTCAGGAAGAACTTAACTCTTATTAAATGAGGTTATTATGGAAACACAAAAGAAACAAATTGACTTAGAAGCTATGGTAGATATTGAGTCCTTAGACACAGTAGAACTAGCGGTAGTATTTCAGATAAGTATGGTTATATTCTCACCTACTGAGGAAGTACCTGACTTGTATATGAACTTCTATCTAGACATAGATGAGCAGTTAGATAACGGCAGAACTACTAGTAAGAGTACATTAGAGTTCTGGAACAGCCCTGAAAATAAGCCTATGTTGGATAAGGCTATATCTATTATTAACGAGTCTGAAGTTAGAAGTAATCATAGTATGCACGCGACTGCCTTCACTATTGCAGAGAACATTAACACCATAAATAGAATCTATGGTTATAGTAATGTTAACTTTAATATAGTAGCTTGGTGGTCTCGTGGTAACTTTGACTTCCCTATTCTGAATAACTTATTCAGACAAGTTAATATGCCTGTACCTTGGAGTAAGCACTGTACTATTAAAGAACTTCGTACTTTAGCTGATGAATTAGGTGTACCTAAAGTAGAGTCTGAAGTACCTCATAATGGTATCCATGATTGCAAGGCTCAAATAAAAACTCTTAAACAGTGCAGAGCTAAGATAGCTAGATGGAAAGCTATGGAAGCTAGTGTACTAGGTAAGGAGGTAGACAAATGAAATGGTTAGATAAGTTATTAAAAAATCCTCCTCACTGGCGGGAGTTTAAAGCGGCCAAAGCTAACTTCGTGTACGTGAAGGATGAGTACAATGAAGCTATCAGGTATAGTAGTATATACCATATTTTTGAAGGTGACTGTGAAGATTTTGCTTTTACTTTACAGAAGGCTTTTGGTGGGGGTGATGTAGTATACGCGTCTGTAGATAAGGTAGGTCATGCAGTATTACTTAAAGATGGTTGGGTGTATTGTAACTTATGTAGTAAGCCTTATAAGTTAGCTGATTATACTGCAGGAACAGTGTTCCCTGAAATTAAACTACTGTTTAACTCTATGCCTGTTAGGTGGGAGATTGATAATGAAGGCCGAAAATAAGTGTGTAAACGTAGATAACGTATGTACTTTTATACAATATACAGGAGATAACTTATTGGAAGTACTTGAGTTTACAGGTAGGCACCCTGAGTTCGACTCTTGGTTTTATAGTGACGAAGAGTATGTTAAGTACGTTAAGGATAACGGTAATGTGTTTAAGTTATTTAGACCTCATCCTCTAGGAAATAGGTACGATGAAGTTAATGTAGGTGACTATATAATAGACATACTTGCCTATAAGTTAGTAGTCACTGAACAGCAATTCAACAAAAGGTGCATAGTATTATGATTAGTAAAATAAATCCAGCACAGCAACAAGTAGCTAAGCTAACAGCTGTTATGGCTATTATACAGGCTCAAGTAAAAGCTAATCCGGTACCTGTATTACAGGAAAGTATTACTTTGATTGAGGTTCTTAATAACGCTCTTAAGAATATCTCATCTTTAGTACAGCCTACACCTAAGCCTTTTGGTATGTATAGCTGTACTGTACAAGATACTATTGCTAACATAAGCAGAGTATTAGCTAAAGCTAGAGCTGATTTAGATGAAGCTAATAGTACGCGGTTGCCAGCATTAGCAGATACTATCAGTGAGATTGATATATACAATGCGTATATAGCAGGGTTTACTATTAGCGCTGAAGGTTTTAATGCAGAATACGGGTGTAGAGAACAAGACCTATACCGTCGTTTTAAACTGTATGCTAAACAAACTCTAACTGATACTCAGTGGAGTAAGATAAAGGAGGTAATAAACAAATGGCCATAGCAGGTGCTGCTTATTTTTCTAAGGAGCGTGTCTGGTTAATGCAAGAAGTTAACAGGCATCCTCCATTAGTTCGTTGCTTACTTGACATGGGACTGAATATTAATAACCCTCTGAATTGGGGTCAGTTACTAGGTCAAATAGCAGCTTATGTTAACGTAGTCTTAGAAGGCGTGTATACTGAAGATGAATTAAATCCTATATACACTGCCATTAGGGACAAGTTAATTACACGCCGTATTAAAGGTTATGCTGATGTTGCAGCTATAGGCTTTGAGCAGTACGGTACAGACTCCACAGAAAATAAAATCATTCATTAGGAAACTACTATGAAACAAGTTACAGATATTAAAAACCTTATGCCAATAGGTATGCGTGAACCGGAACGTTCTCAAGCAGTAGAAGAAGTACCGGAAGAAGTAATAGCAGAGTATGTGGAGATGGTAGCTAAGTTAGCTAAACCTCCGCAAGATATAAAGGGCGTAAAAGTAGGTAGCTTAGAAGTGATAGCGCAGTTAGCTAGTAACATCTCTGGTGCCGCTAGTATATTGCAGGATACCTGTGAGCACCTACTAGAAACTAGTAAACTAGGTTATAAGGTAGACGATAGTTTTATCGAGGCTGTTAAGACAACTGATGTTTTAGAGCCTTTCCCTGATGCTACTTATGAAGAAGCTTTTATTAACATACTGCTTAATAACTTGCATATGTATATGGGCGTAGCTGGTGAGTTAGGTGAATTGCTGGATGCTATTAAGAAGAATGTAATCTACGGTAAACCTCTTGATACTAAGAATGTATTAGAAGAGTGCGGAGATATCATGTTCTATACTACTGGCGGGGCGCTATTATATAAGACGGAAGGATTAAAGCCTAGTAAGGAAAGCTTGGATAGGCTATATAAGACTTCCCCTGTTACTGACGGAATGGCTTCGTTATTTACCTGCTTAGGTATTACTAAGGAAGAAGCAATGCATGCTAACATGGATAAGTTAGTTAAGGCAGCTAATGCGCGTTATGCAGAAGGTAAGTACTCTGATGCACAAGCTATTAATAGGGCGGATAAAGCAGAAGGGGAGTAGTGACATGAACACACTGCCTAGGGAAGAGATTATATCTTTGCTAAATAGTGGTGAGGTGGATTTAGTCATAACTGCTACTGTACACGATGCCAGACAAATACGTTCGCAGACTGAGTTTAAGTTCTGTAGGCATATAATGTCTGTATTTAATGTAGATAGGGGGACTAAGGGAGTTAGATTTAAGACGGTTGCTTTAGATGAGTCTTTAGACCTAAGAAGGTTAAGTAGCTTTGAAGAAGATAGACTAGCTGCTGCCTTAACTTCCCTTAAGCAAAGAGGCACAGAGTTGCGGCAATAAGTAAAAAGCTGGGCATCCGTTCCCAGAAAGTACCACTACCAAGAGGAAATTAATATGGCTCAATGTACTACAAGAACACTTACTACAGCTACACTAGTACTAAGTGAAGGTGAAGCACGTTACTTACTTGCACTTACTCAAAACTACTTACAAGGTCATTCAGAAGATGAAGACGAAGAAGATGCAGAAATTAGACATAGTATATTCTCTGCTTTAAATAAAGCTGGAGTGTCTCTTACACCTTCTTTCTGATTAGTCTTCCCCGTAGAAATCTCTAGGTGGTTTACCTCCCATTATTATTTGCATGTGTTTAGAGTATGGACTGTTTAAGTTATCAGCCAGTTCATTAGCTTGAGACAAGTTAGCAGATTTATATAGTGAGGTATACCACCTATTAAACCCAGTAATATCCCCGCCTATCTCTGCATATCTCTGTGCAAACTCATCTATCTTAGCCGCATCAGGCTGCTTACCAGCAATAAGTTCAGTTTTAATAGCTTTACCTAATACCTGTCTACGAGCATTATCTTTCATTTGATAAGCCGTAGTTCTATATACAGTGTCCTGTGCAATAGCTTCATCTAGTGGCTTAGCACCTGCTAACCTAGTTAAGTTAGTTAGCGTAAGTAAGTCATTTGCAGCTATAACATTACCACGGCTACTAGTACTATAACTAGCTTGCTCTGGGTTATTAAAACCTTTAAGTGCCACAGCCAGTCCAGCTAACGGTCTGCTAACAGCATTATGTTCTAGTCCATTTAGCAATGCAGTACTAACATCCGCGCCATTAGCTAAACTACCTATTGTACCGAATATGTTACCTAACATCCTGCCAGTAGCTTGAATAGCTGGAACTTCTGCTGGGTTAGTAGGTAGTATAGTAACGTGCCTTGGGTTAATGTCGCCGCGAGTATATAAGTTAATCTTTAATGCTGGGTCTATTAAACCAAACATATTAGAACCTAACCCATACATTAACCAATCACCTGCTTCCTTACCTGCCGTACCATACACAGTAGTAAAGGCATCTTTATGTTCATTATTACCTGAAGCATTACCTAGTATATGTGTGTTGACAGCATTAAACCCAGGTAAGCCGTTCATACCATGGATAGTACCTTGTAGTGCTAATAAGGTAGCAGCATCTTTAGCATGTCCCTCACCCATATGTCTTAATAGCTGTTGAAGTAAGTTAAACTGGTAAGTTTGAAACAGACCTATTGCTTGTCCTATAGCACCACTAAATACCCCAGGTCTCTGTGCAGCTAAATAGTTACCTTGAGTACGGTTAACAAAGGTATTGATATATGCCCAAGCTGTCTTATCATCCATAACACCATGCTTAACAGCTACATCAGTTATTTGTTTCATAACATCAGCAGCAACAAAGCGGTTAAACTCTTCCGCTAACTTGTTACCAGTTATCTTCTCACCTAAGTTACCAAACTTCTCAGCACCTTTAGATACTCTTTGTAGGATACCATTAACTTCTTCAAAGGATTCCTTGCCAGTAAGTGTTAAGTCATCAATAGACTTCATATACTGGTCACTGATACTAGATAATACGCCGCGTTCCCTGTACATCTTGAACTCAGGGCTATTCCAATTAAACTTCATCATAGAGTTGCCAATAAGCTTATGCGCAGAAAACATAGTTTTATCAGTACCTATGACTTTAATATTAGCTAGCTGTGCTAACTCACCTGCTGCATCAGCATTACTGGAATTAATAGCACGAATAACAGCTTTAGTTTCACTACCTAATAATACGTTAGCTGATACAGTGTTCACCACGGCGTTGATACTATCTAACCTTAACACGACTGTAGCTAGCATACTATTGACTTTCTGTATCATAGTAGAAAGCGCACCTTTAGGTACTGTACTGTTAGCGAATAGTTGCATATCAGCATTGTAAGCAACACCTTGATAGCCACTCTCTTTAAGTATGTTATTTACACTGTTAAGTTTATTGTCTAGTGAGGCTCCAGATACTTCACCTGCCATAGCTTGATGAATACGCTTAAACATAGTACTGACACTGCGGTCTAACATAGTGCTAGCATTCATCCAATAAGGATAGTCATTATGCCTAGATACATTAAGTGCTGTCTTTATGTAATCATTAAATGGATTATTAGACAGAGACTCAGCGAATTTAGCTAAACTAACATTAGAGAAAGTGGAAGTCTGTAAGTTAGTAGCTTCTTCACCAAGTCTTAATAACTCTTGAAACTCTACTTCATACTTAGCTGTAACACCTTCTCTTACAATATTAGCTGCCTTAGCATTATGCCACTTAAGAACATTCTGCGTAATAAGAGTAGGGTCAGTAGGAGGGTTATAGTTAGCAGATACACCTAAGCGCTTAACTTCCATGTCTAGGTAGTTACTGTTAATAGTCTTCTCATACTCATACTGGCCTATAGACTTGTAATACTCCTCAGCATCCCGCTTAAATAACACCTTAAGCTGAGGGTTACTTTTAAGAGTATTACTCATAGTCTCTAATTCTTCCTCACTAGTAGCATATATAGTACGATGATGATTACCAGTAGTAATGCTGTTATCTATTACGATAGCAAAGTGCTGGTAGTCACTAGGGTTAACAGGAATAGGATAGTACTCAAGAGGGTCTCTGTTAAGTTCTATTCCTTGAGCAGAGCGGATAGCAGCAAGGTTATTTACATTCTTACCGTTAAGTTCTATGTGAGCCTTAATAGCTTCTGCTGTTTCCTTGTTCTTAATAGGTATGTTCTCAGGAGTCCTAGAATCAAACACTGGGCGAGTAGGTGGTTCTTTGCCATTATCTACTGCTTCTTTAGCCATCTTCTCCCACTTATATAGGTTAAGCGGAACCATAGCATTACCAGCATCATTAAGGGTATACTTAGTTTCAAGCGCCCGTAAATTAGCATCTAAGGTTGAGAACTCAATAGCAGCTTTTTCGTTATTACGTAAGTTATATAGCGGGGCATTCAACCTAAGTTCTGCTGCTTCTTTGGCCTTAGTTATTGCTCTGTTAGTAACATTACCTACGTACTCTACTGTACTTGCTAGCGAGCCATAGTTACCGTTACTAAAACTAAGGAAGCCAGGCCCTGCTCCACTAGACTTAGCCTTTGATTTAATATCAGAAGAAAAGATATCAGGTAGCTGCCTAAAGAAGTCACCCAACACCGTAGCACTTGCTCTATCCATACCTTGTCTATATACACGTTGCTGCTCCTTAATAATAGTTACAGCCTTAAGTACGTTACCATCTAAGTCATTAAAGTTAGAGATATCATAGGCTACGTTAATATGTTGTGGGCGATTCCAGATAGCTACTTCTTTACCGTCAGCGAACTTATCAGAAAATTCCTTAGCATAAGATTGGAGTGCTGTGAAGTCACTAATATCAAAGTCGTCTGCAGAAGTAGTAGTTTTTAACTCGCCACTAAGTACTTTATTTTTAACATTAATTATGGCCGCTATTTCTTCCTGAGTTGTAGCAGTAGGCTTAGCACCACCAGCCCTGTACATTAACTCATTAGCAGCTTCTAATTTCTGTCTTATAATAAAGTCTTTAAGTCCAATAGTACTTAGGTCTTCACCTTTAGGTAAACCAGATATTTGCAGGTAATCTAATGCTTCCTCCCCGTACTGTTGATAAGCACGTTCCAATAAAGGGAAGTCATTAGCATCTACATATAACTTATTCTTAGCAGATAGCTTTAAATCAGGTATAGATTGTGCCCATATATAACGAGCATTAACTGTTAGCTTGTCCGCTTTGAATAAGTTAAAGGGATTCTTAGACTTACCGCTAGCTTTAGCAGTATGTTCTTTTAATGAGAAAGAGAAAGTTTTCTTACCAGCAGTTACCTTGGTACGAGACTTATTAATCTCAATCTTCTCTCCCTTCTTAAGTGTATCCGCAAGCTGAGTTATTATGGGCTTCTCAAAAGATATCTTACCAGCATTCTCGCCCCATAACTTAGCAGTACCTTCATGTATATCTGAGTCTAGGAACTTCTTCATTTCCTCGTCAGTAGCTTTACCTAGTGCTACCTTCTCAGTTAGCTTCTCGTATTCCTTTATTAGCTTAGGGTCTTTAGTTAGCCTGCTAGTTTCCTTTAAGCCAGTAACGAACTTAACTTGCTCTTCAAAAGGAAGTTGTTTAATGTTATCCGTAAGCACTGCTGATACTTCATAATCCTTACCGGTAATATCATTAAAGTTCTCTCTTAACCTGTTCTCAAGCTTAGCCTTAGTAGCTTCTGCTTTGTTCTTTAATATAGACTGGCGCTCTGGACTAAAACTAGTAGGGATATCAGGCATGTTATTAATAGTGTCCAAATCCATAATAATCTTAGCGTGCGGGTCTGTGATATTATGTTGCTCAGGAATATGAGTCCAAGGCATAGCTTCAATAGTTGCAGCATCAGCTTTGTTACGGATAGCGAACTTAATAGAGGCCGCATCTACTGCCCCTCCTATACCTGTAAATAAGGCTGCACCAAAGAGCGCGTTTTTAGCTATATCAGAGAAATCCTGTTCTTCTAATATAGGACTGCTATACATAGTAGCTGCTACCATACCTTCAAAAGCCAATGCTTCTAAGAAGTTCTGTTGAGCACCACTAGCTAAGGCTTTAAGTGCATTACCTTGAAATAGTGATGTAGCAGTACCAGTAGTAGCTACTTCTTTAAGTGCCTTACCTAAGTGCAGTGGTTTATTAGGTGCTAGTAGCCCTAGTGCTTTACCCATACCAGAACTAAACTTACCCGCACCTATAGCAGTTTGCAGTGATTTCTGACCCAGGTTTAAGAACCTCACACCAGCTGTACCTGGAATAAAGGAAGACACTATAAACCCAGCTAAGTCTGCGCCTTCTTTATATTCCTTATAATAATCAACCCAGTTATCACCGAAGTTAGCTATAAAGTCTTCTGTCTCTCTGGTCTCTAAGTCAGCACCGAACAAATTACCTATATTAGTAGGCATGTTATATAGTTCGTTTACGCCGCTCATTAGACTAACGCCAATAAACTTAGGTATACTGGCAGTTAAATCAGAGGCAGATTCTAGGAATGTTTTATTCCCATTAGCTATGGATTGAGTATCGGCAGCAGTAGCCCAAGCTGGTGGACTAGCTGCACTGCCTTTAGTGTACTGGTTAATATAATCTTGGTATGCATTAGCCATTAGTTATTATCCTCGCTATAATTAGTAGCTGCTGGAGTGTTGACTATATACTTAGTTAGCATGTTCTCTATTTCTACAGGTGAAGTGAAGTCAATAGCTACAGTAGGTTCAGGACCTTTAATAAGTTCTGTAGTTGTGTTAACTCCGCCTACTACAGTCCTATCTACTAAGAAGCCACCAACTTTACTAAGCATAGATGAGTTATCTGCTGGCTTAACTACACTCTTATAGCTACTTTGCGGTGCTATGTTGTAACGTTCAAAGCCGCCATTAATACTATTATTATACTGAACAGCTGTGTCAAAGATAAGCTCTATACCATCAACTACTTCTTCAGCTTTAATAGTACCTGCATTAACAGCAGCTGCACCCATAGTTAATAACTTGTCAGGATTAGCATCCTTAACACCTTCTGCATTAGAAAGTACTTTAGTATAGAATGCACTGTTCTTAACAGCTTCACTATACTCAGTAATTACTGATAATGGCGGAGCATGATAAGGGTTAGAGTAATCATCTGCCTTGATGTTAGATGTATAGTCATTAATTAACTCTGATAAGGTAGCATTAAATAACGCTTCGGCTTCCTGAGCAGTCTTAGGCTCTATACGCTTCTGTGTTCTTGTGTCTATTTTATTAGACATAGCAACTAATGCTTGCTCAGCTAACTTAAGTCCTGAAGATTGCAGGTTAGCAGGTACGCCATTAGGAGATAACTTAGATACAGTAGTAAGGGCATCAAATGGCGATGTACCTATTTGTACTGATTCACCTTCGCCGCCACCCATTAAATACAAGTCTCTCCAACGAGTACCTAACTCAGTTCCTTTTTCAGCACTGAATCTTTCACGTAAAGTAGCAGAAGAAGTTAGTGGTAATCCTAATGCAGCTTCTGCTTTATTTACCCTAATAGCTATGTCTTGCTCAGTGAGTCTAGTAGATGCTAACTGGCTATTAAGTACACTAAGTTCAGTCTGTAACTTCTCTACTTTCAGAGGGTCAGTAACTTTAGCTTGTTCAATTTGACGTTTCTTCTCAGCTAGGTCTAGCTCTAATAACTCACTACGAGTAGCAGAGTCTCTTTCTACGCGCTCTAGGTTCTTAGTATCAAGGTCTATGCGCTTCTCTGTTAACTCTTGTTGTTTACGCTGTAACTTAATGCGTTCCTGTTCCGTTACTTCTGACCTTTCAGCCTGCGCTAATCTTACAGCTGCCATAGCATTCTTAAGTTCTTCCCCTTTCATACCGAATATACGAGCGACGTCCTGACTATTACTAGCAGCACGTTCTACTTCGTTATTAGATAGTTCTTGTTCAGCCTTAGCTTTAACAACTTCATTGTTAGCTGCAATTATTTCATTATTAACAGTTCGCTTAGTATTATTCTGAATAGAATAAATAGACTCAGTAGCATTAGCCACGCTAGTTAGTTCATTCTGAGTACCTAGTAAAGCTGCCTTATGAGCATCTATCTTAGGTTGCATCATCTTAATACGAGTATTGCTAATAATAGTATCCAAGAAACCTATACCAGTAACTTCCTCGTTACTAATATCTCTAGCTTGGTCATATAAGTCATCAAGGGCACTAGCTTCTGTGCGGATTTCAGTCATAAGTTCTGACAAATAATTCACATCAGCAGAGTCGCCGACAGCATCAATAACTGCGTTCTCTGTTTTAAGAACTAAATTAGCTTTCTCAGTAGCAACTATAGTAGTGGCCTCTGCGGCATTAGTAATAGCAGCTGCCTTAGCATCCCTAGCAGCATTGCCTTCCCTTTTATTAGTTTCCAGCTCTTCTACATAGCCTTTAACTTCTGCTGATTGAGATACCATTAACTCTTCTGCTTTTTTAAGGCGCTTAGTTATTTCTTCAGCGCCAATGTCAGTAGCTGCTTTCTGGTCTTCAGAAGGTAGAGCTTTAAATATACTGCCTAATACAGGATTCATAATAATTCCTTACTTATAGACCTAGCCCAAAGTTAACACCTGCGGATTTAGACTTACTATTAGAGGATTCATCGAATTCTGTTTCAGTGACACCTTCGGTAGTAGTAACTTCTTCCGCTGTAAGTGCTGCTAACTCTGCTAATATTTTAGCTGTTAAGTCTCCTGCAGCCTCACTAGCTACTGAGCTATCATAAATACCAGAGACTTGTTCAGTACTAAACACTTGAGACAGTCCTTGATTCTCACCCATAAAACTATCAAGTAAGTAATTAAGTGTATCTGTGTCAAGCTGTTTACTAGTAGTCTGAGTTCCAGATACTACACTAGTTTCTGACCCGCTCTTATCTGATCTGCTTTTTTCTGTTTCTGCGCTTCCGCCTAAATCAAGACTCATAATACTCTCCTATTAGGTAGTAGGTATACGTCTGCTACTTTAACAAACCCGCATTTTTTAGCAAAATTACCTAGCATTATACCAAACTTAGTTGTTTCATCAAAGTGGGTTACTATATACTTAGCTTCTTTATCATACTCAGTGAACACCCACAGACATACTAATTTAGTTAGCTGTCTAGCTACTTTACGATGTTCTGGCATTATAGCTATATGCCCTTCGTATCCTTCACCTTTGTGCTCTAAACTGAATATAATTTTATATGTATTATACTCAAGCGCTAAGTACTTAACCCCGTTAGCTAAGTCGGTTATATTTGAAAACTTATCTTTAAGCTGAGGTATCTTTGATGCAACATGTAATACTTCAGATAAAGTAACGGGGCGAATTGTGTAGTTCATGTTAATAAGTATACTCTATGTAAGGTGTAAATAACAATAGGGTCATGCGTATTTACGGTGATAAGGCATCTATCTCAGACTCTAACTCATCAACCTTTTCTGCTAACAACTCTACAGCAGCATGCAGACTAGCTATATAGTTGTAAGCATCAGGACTTACTTTCTTTAAATCATCAGAAGGGAATTTAGGTATATCTAAGTTAATAGCCATTATCGTCTCCCTGCTATTGTGTACTTACAGATAACATCAACAAGGTTAAATTTACCTTTCATGATAATGTTATGATACTGCGCCTGAGTTAGTATATTGAATATTCTCTTATTACCTACACTAGCCGCATCATAAGCTTTAACCATAGCTTCATAGAAGTTAGGTAGTACATACCTGTCATACACATCTAGTTCAGCTACGGGAAATATGTTACTAACTGTTAGTCCCTGAAGAGTTATTAACCTTTCGCGACTATACTGTAACTTACCTAAAATAACTACACCATTAGAATCTGCCGTAGGACTCCAATCTAGGTACTCTACTTTACCGTCTGCACTTAAGAAACCTATGCTGGTTTTAGCAGGAGCTTCTTGTTTGTTATGTAACTCTAATACATCCACATGAGTACACTTAACCTTACCTAGTCTTGATAACTCTACGTCATATATAAGAGCGTAAGTAAAGGTAGGTAAATCAGAGTTAGCTATACCTATTCCGTAAGATATAACTAAGTATCGGTTGGAGATAAAGCTTACTGCCTTAACTATTATGTCAGTAGAGGCTACTAAATCAACATAGTTAAAGGTCATAGTTTCATCATCAAAGTCTTCATACATCTTACCTGATATAAAGTCAGTGATATCTGGAAGTATGTTAGATGCCTCAGTGTTAGTAACTGACTGGAGTCCTGCATCACCATAAGTAAACTGCTCTCTAGCAGATGATTCATAACTAGTAGTTATTAGCTTAGAACCGCCTTTAGAACCTACTACACTAGAGAACTTAAAGGGGTAAGAAACACTACTAGTTAGTGTAGCAGACACAATGTTACCTTCAGTATAAACTAAGAAACCAGTAGAGTTAGGTACGGCAAATAATATATTACCTTGTATTTCCTGTATCTTACCTGCACCAGCACCAGTAACATCACTAGGTGTAAAATCAGTAGGGTCTATGGTAGACGACCAAGCTACACTATCTTCTGTGTATGCAACTAAGTAACCACCAGATGCTACAACACCTAGTACTTCACTGGCATCTAACCCAGTTAGTGTTACAGGCTCTAAAGCCACGTTGTCTTCACTATATGTATAGCAACCTATGTTAGATAAATACACATAAGTAACACCATTAACAGTACCGGTAGTTACTTCATATGTACGCTCTATTAATATAGGGTCATCCGGCCCAGTAGGTTCAGGCAATAATACAGGTAGTCTATACCATTCAGAGGTATCAGTATCTAGTACAAATGCCTCATTGATATTAGTGAACGCAATAGTTACTTTATTTTTATCTGTGGAATACACAATCTTATTTGTATAAATAACTTCGTTCTGGGAATCAAGTAAGCTTTGTACGGCTGGTACAGTGAACACTAACTCAGTGCTATTAAGCCCTTGTCTAGTAGGCATTACATTATGACAATAAGCTATGGCAGGATTAGAAGGAGCTACTTCATTGTTATTATCTACGATGATAGTACTAGACTGGTCAGTAGATAGTAAAGAAAAGTTAGTTTCTTTTATTTGGATGGAGTAATTTATAACTGCCATAATGTAATTCCTATTAACCTAATATTTTAATCAGTTCTGCTTTGAACTTAGTTATAAGATAAGCTATAACTGTTATTACTACACTAAAGCCACTAACCCATTTAAAGAACCTTTGTATACCATTGACAACTTTCCAGGTAGTTACTACTCCCTCTGTGTTAGTCTTTAAGGTTTCTACTGAGGTTTTAATTTCTTTAACAGCTGTCAGTAGTTCGTGCATGTCTCTATCACGCATACTATCTTTAGCTATATACTTCTCTAAAGTAGTTTCTAGCAGTTCTAGTCTAGCCATGGCGTCTGCAATCTCTCTAATAGTGTATTCGTCGGGCATCTTATTAGTTCCTTGTACAATATACTACTCATGTACATACTTACTTCTCTTCTGTGGGTTTTTTACGCTTAACTAGACCTGCCAGTTTATCAAAGGCACCATTTACTTTTTCAATAGCAAAATAAAATGCTAAGATAAGTAAGAAATAAGGGCCAAGCATCTCACCAGTTTCTAGCATTTCACCAGAACTAGCTTTCATAGCATCAGTAATTAACTTAGCTTTTTTCTGGTCTTCCATAAGTAAATAGAACCACCCGCTAGCTAGTACTTTACCTAACAACCCTGACATAATACATAGTAAGAAACACACTGTTAGTGCTATGGCTATAAACTGACGAGTACTAGCAGCAGGGCCGGTAGCAGATAACCAGCTGAAAATGAAGCCTCTAGTATCTGCCTGTGCCTCTTGGTTAGTATAGAAAGCTTCATCAACTGTATTTACTATGCCCTTGGCTAAATCATTATTACCGCTAAAGAAACTGAGTATTGACTTAATCACCGTATATCACTCCTCTTACCTTTGCAGCCTCTTTATGGCGGCGAGTTCTAAAGTTATCTTTGAAGTCAAGTAAGTTATAGTATGCATCAACCCACTGATTAGAAGTTACCTGAGACCAGAACTTAGGAGTCCTAGACGGCAAGTCACCGTACTGGAATGCAACACTAGCTATTACTGTTCTCAGATTTTTATCTAAGTACCTGTAATCAATACTAGTATCTGCTGCAGCCCAATCTTTTAACAAGTTAACTAAGGCTTCCCTATGAGACAAATTATCTATCTGCAAGGCTTCCGTCTTAGTTAGTACTAGAGGGCACTCTTTTAACTTATAGATAGCTTTATTACCAGTTAATCCTAAGAAAGGTGTAAGCTTAGCTATTAAGTAATCAGGTAGTGCCTTAATATCAGTAGCTGAACGCTGACCTAAGTCAAAGCCTGTAGCTATAGTAACTCCAGACTCAACTTTACCACCATCAGGAGGAGGGACGTAACCAATAGTGGCACATCCCCCTTCTAGTTCAGCAATGAATTCCCAATCAACTAATCTACTGATGTTTATCATAGAGGCTGTATCTCGAAATGGAACTCGTTAAAGTAACCTGTAATAACAGTACCAGCTGTATTACTTACACCAGTGTTATATAGTACTTGTACACAGGGGCGAATATTAGTACATCCTTTAGGTACGATACCACCTATGCGAACATACTGCCAGTCATTCTGTAAGGTTTCTACCCTAGCTTCTACCTTATCACCAAGCTTCCTATTACCTAAGGCATCATTATAATATATGATTACCTGAAACAGACCTGCATCATTAGAAGCATCCCAGTCATTACGTATATAAACACCACCAGTATAAATATCACCTGGTTTACATGCAAAGTACTGACCTACTTCTAGACCTTGTAGACCACCATCACCTGCGTAAGTAACTTGTATCTTACCGAAACGAGAACCCCAGTTAGGTGTTATACTACCATCAACAGTTTCTGAGGTAAGTACTAAGTCACTAGAAGTAGCATTACCGCCTAAGAACTCACGCTTATGATATACACTCATATCAGAAGATTCACAGTCACCATTAGCCATCATGTTAGTGTATTTACTGACAGGAGGTATATAGTAATCTACGAAACCTAAGTAGTGAGGATTCTGAATAGCTACTCTGCCTACTCCATCTACTAAGTAGTCATGAGGAGCATAACCTGAGCCACGAACATTGTAATCACCAGACATATTATAAGTACAATCTCTCATAATAAGCCCGCCTGTCTTACCTTCAGTAGCATCTGAGATAAAGTAAGGTTCATCAAAAGCACGGTTGTTATTAGGTACCCATGATTTAGTTATACAGAATAAGCTAGCCCCAGTGACCTCTACATACTTAAATGTAGTTAAGCTGTTATTAGGGTTTTCTATATGACCTTCCCAATATACAATTGCATCACGCTCAGTAACAATAGGAATGTTATTGAATGAACTACCCAGTATGTGCCATTCGCCCCTAGTAAAGTAAACAGGCGTATTACTGGTATCAGCAAAGAAGCAATCACGGATAACCATACACTCACCAAAGTCAACAGCAGCGTTCCAAGCAGATGGAGGCATCTTAATAACACCCCCAATAGTACGACTATTAGTAATATGAAACTTCCATACATAATCAGTGAACTCAAAAGTAGTTTTAAATCCTCTGACGCTTACATAATCTATACTACCACAACTAACTTTGTCTTCACTAGCGCCAGTACCTATCTGTATAGCTGAGGCAGTAAACTCACTGTTCTTAGGGCCACCAGATAAGTTAAGGTGAGTAATGAATGACTTAGCCATACGGTCATTAGCTTCATAAACATCTTCACCTTTAATAAGTAACCCGTAACCTTCAGCTGGTACGCTATCCCAATATAGTCTACTAGGTTGTCCGCCTCTTCCTTCCCAACTAGTTGCAAAGCCATCTATAATAAAGCTATCAGTACCCATGTTGTAATTAGGTTTAAAGAATACAAGCGGCATATTAAGTGCAGCGGCAACAGCATTAGCTACAGCTATCTTATCACCTGCGTAAACATTATAAGCAGCTGCGGCACCAGCATGTTCTGGAGTTACATAACCATTAGGAAACATACCTACTAAAGTATTACCATCAGTAGTAGGTATGTATCTGCAACCATCACCAGCTACAGCTTGACCTACTATCTTAAGGTACATGTTACCACTTACATTATGCTCTGTAGACGATGTAGCTAAATAAGAGCCTGTAGTAATAAAAGTAAGTACTTCAATAGTTTCGTCTTCTACTGCAGCTTCGAGGCTAGGGTAAGTAGCACTTGGAATATCCGGAGTAACTTCTTTAAACGTCACCTCAGTAGTACCTATCACTAACGAACCAGTATATACTGAATGATATAACTTACTGTTAGCAGTTACTAGTACTGTACACCCACTAACTATTAATGATGTGTCCGCCCAGTCAGCTGCTACTTCCCAGTTGCCAGTACTGGCTACATAGATACCGTTATTAGCAGCGTTACTTTGCCCTAATACTAGTACTCTGTCACCATTAGCTATGTCCCCAGACTCCACTGTCTGTAATCCAGATAGCGTAATATCCTCTATAGCTACATGAGCGACAGGTAAAGTAGCAGCATCTACATCAGGTACAACTGGTGCAGGAGGTAACTCAATAACTAAGTCCGCTGAAATACCAACCTTACCTACTGCGACCAAAGTAAGTCCAGCTACCACTGTATCTAGTAATAGTAAGAAAGACGAATCAGTAAGTTCTATCCAGTCTTTACCTAAAGTAAGGTACTTACCGTCAAGATAAAGTTCTAGTGCACCAGTATGCATAGCATAAGTGAACTTAGTTAAAGTATAGTTCTTTTTGCCAGCCTCAGTAGTAAACACTTCAGGTACAGACATAGTATTGCCTGATATCTTAGTGAGTTTGGAAGGCTCCCATACAGTAGCATTAGCATTGCTCATATTGTTATCCTCTAATAAGGCTGTTAGTAACCAGTAGTAGCTAGGCCGATTTGCTTAAGTATTTTAAGCTGCTCAGCTACTTCTGCTCTCTGTGCATTTGATTCTTCTAAATAACCTATAACCCTAAGCACTGTCCTAGCTGCCTCATGGACTATAAAATAAGGTACTAAATCCGCCACCCAGGAAGAGTAATCTTCTTCAGTTAGTACAGGAAGTACATACAAGCCAACTAGTACTTTATCAAATGCACAGCTAGCTCTTAACTCTATATTCCTGCCAGCTACATAGTATACATCCCTTTTTAAGTACCCGTAATCATCAACTACGTTATCAGGAGTAACTTCTGTAAAAACTACTCCCTGCTCATCATTCTCATTTTCTACTCTTTTTATGTAGTTAATAGCATTGAAGTTAGCGAAAGTGCTATTTAGGTCTATGTACTGCTTATGATTAGGTTCATCAAACTCCATACCAGTTTCATATAAATCACGATAATAGAAATCTGATTGATGGGCTTTAAGTGTAGCTTTCTTAATAGCAGACTTAGTTTGTGCTTCCAAATCACGTCTATTAGTGATAAGGTATACTTCTTCTAGTATTTCAGCAAAAGTCATTATGTAATCCTCGGTAGGGAATTAACTTAAAAAGCCACACTAGTATAACTAATGCAGCTTATTTAAATTAACTAGCTGTGTCGGCTGAGGTAGCCATTTTGGCAGACTTACCAGTTTGTGGTGTACTACCCATGTCAGTAGAGTAGTCTAAAGTCTTCATTAACTTAGCCTTCTCTTCTTCACGAATCTTAAGTCGCAAACGGATATCTGGGTCGATAGCTTCTTCATCAGAGATAGTATCACCTTTAGTGATAGAATTAACTCCGGATGCGATAACTTCATCTAAATAAGCTATTACATCGGCATCCTTAGTTAAGCATCGCCCACCAGTAAATGTAATTCTTTTACCTGCTGGAGTAACTAATGTGGTAGCTTGCTTAGCACAATTAAATACCTGCCAACCTTCGCTAGGTTCTGCGTTATCAGCAGTCTTATTTTTAAGCGCATCTAATGCTGAATTAGTCATAATTATTTCCTCTCTATATAAGGGGGTAAATAGGGCTTCAACTTATGTATCCACCCTATGTGTTGTGGCTAGCTTAGCCTTGTGCTGCAGCAGTTAGGTTACGAATAACCACGTTAGCAGGTGGGTTTTTAACAGTACAAGTACATTCAGTAGTAAGTGTACCGCCGATAGCATCTACGCCATAATCAGAAGCTACTTTACCCTGAGTATTGTACTCTTTAGACTGAGTTTTACGATTACCTAAGTAAGCTAGGTTAAAGGTAGCTAAATCTACGCCTACTGCTAACTTAGCCCAAGACGCGTTAGAGTTAAACAAAGGGTGCTCAATGATACGGAAAGTCCCACGAGGAGTCTTAAGTGTATCAAAGCGCAGACCGAAGTTAGTTTGCCCGTCCATCAACTGGTAAGTACCGTTAAGGCGGCCAATCTCGTTAAGTACTAACTTAGCTGCACCACCAACAAATAACAGACGTTCGTTACTAGACTTAGGGTCAGTAGCTTGGTCAAACACATTATCTAGCATAGCTAATAACTGAGTCCAGTTAGTAGTAGCGCCAGCAGTAAATGAGTTAACAGAACCACCGTAGCTAGCAGGGTAGTAAGCAGGGTTCTCAACAATGTTAAGTAAACCATCCATAGTACGGAAAGGTTTACCATTACGAGTACCGCTAGATTTCTGACCAAAGAATAACGCCTTCTCAATATCAGCTGCGTGGAAACCAGCACAATCTTGACGGTTTTCTGCTTCAGTCTTATTACCTGCAATTACTTCTACTTGCTCAGCAGTACCAGTGATAGCCCAAGTATTACGGAAGATTTGAGTTAAGTTATTAACTTCAACAGGGATGATGTTATTAGCATCAGGGCGTTGAGAACCTTCTTCAAATGCATTACCTACTTGGTAGAATACATCGTTATCATTAATAGCTTTAGGGCCAGTAGTACCTACATCTCTAGTAACAGAGATACTAGTAGTTGAATTGACAGAGTTAATAATGATGTTTTCGCCGCTACGATCATTTACCAAAATCATACCAGGTAATAACTTATCGGTAGCATCAATAGCAAAGCCTGTAGAGGTAGTTAAATACCCGCCGTCTTTGTTAATAGTGAACTCAGGGAACACCATAGTTTTAGTGAAGAATCCGTGTGTAGTATTAACCGCAGTCTCAGTTTTAAGATAAGAGGTTAACGCAAACAACGGGGCTTGACCATTAGGCATTAGCCTAGTAATCATACTTGCAAACGACTTCTTAGCTAAGTTATTAGTAAAGTTAGTCGTATTAAACACACCAGTAGACATAATAGTCTCCTTAATAGTTTAGTGTAGTTAGTAAAAAAGAGAGTTAATTACTACCTGACTCTATCCAGCTATCCCAGTCTAGGTTTTCAGATGTAGGTGCAGGAGTGGGAGCAGGTTTAGTGATAGTGCCCATTTGCTCTAAGTAGTTAACTGTCATGTCAGATATCTCATTAGGTGACGCATCTGGGTACTTACTTAGTAGCTGTTGCCTAACAGCATCTGCCACTGGTTTTACAGAAGGGTGTTGTAACTGCTTATGACTAGCAGAGAGGTCGTTTTGAGAGGTGTAATTACGTATAGCTTGTTCAATCTTAGGGTTAACGCCGCCTACAGCTTCAGTAATATTACGTTTGCTAAGCTGACTACTAACTCCAGCAGAGTGGGCTAATAGTTGTTGACCGAAAGTATTAAGTAACTGGCTCATAGCACTAACAGCTTCTTCACCGCCAGCTGCTACTTGCTTAATTAAGTCTTGGTTTAATGAATCACTAAAGTTAACTTTCTGTGCAGCTTTAATTAAGTCTTCTTTGCTGAACTCAGTTAACTTTAATTCATTAGGTTCATTAGAGCTATTCTCCCATAAGTCCTTAAAGGTATCCAATGGGTCATCTGATTTTCCTTCATCAGTAGCAGCAGGTGGAACAGTGCCGTTAGGTTCACCTCCCTCATTACCGTTATTAACATCTCCCGCATCAGCTGGTAAGTTACCTGGAGCTGCAGCAGCAGGTTGTTGTTGTTGTTGCGGAGCAGGTTGTTGCTGGGCTTGCTGACCTTTATTAAATAAATCAAAAATATTCATGGTAAGTTTCCTTAGTAGTTAGTTTTGGTGCACTGCAAGTTAATTTTATGGTTAAGTATCAAAGCTTCATATGCTCTAACTTGACCTAGGTAAAAAGCCTTAGAGCATGCGTAGCCTTGAACGTTATTAGGGTCTACAGGCTCATTAACTAATTTGACTGCTGTCTCAGCTAATAAGTTTTGAAGATACTGTAAGTGCTCATCTGAGAAGGTGCTAGCTCTTACCTTATGCTCTTCGCTAATAAATGGTTTATGTTGAAAAGCAGATAAGTCAATATCTACCTCATTACTGGGTGTCTGTTCATTTACCTCTGAATCATTCATTAGTTAATGCTCCTTGTTGGGGTGCTTGATTAGGGTTTGGATTATACCCATAATCTTGGGGTTTAGGTTGAGGAGAAGTAAATTCAACTCCTTTTTCTAGTGCTAATCGAGCTTGTTCTTGCCATGCTCCCATAGCTTGCTCAAATGCTAACTGCTCTGGAGACTTTTCAAACGGTCTTAAGTCAGCACCTTGAGTCTTCATTAAATAGGAAAACATCTTAGTAACATCATAACCACCACCTATTTGAGGGTTAGTAGCTATAGTTTGTAATGCTACACTAAAGTTCTCACTATTTATTACCTTAGAACTAGGTATTAATCCGTCAGTAATACGGAAATGCAATACAGAGTTACGTAAAGTAATAGGGTTAACCTCAACTACTCTTTCCTTAGTAGGACTATAGTAACTTTCCTTACCTTGGTATTGAAGTATGTTAAGTTTAATTATTTGCTTAAGTGGCGTAAACAGCTGGGCTTCTAATAAGATAGAGGTAAGCTGGTCAGTACCATTAGCATTCTGCATAACAGACTCATACTCACGTAGAGTTCTATTACCTTTTACAAACTGACCCTGTCTAGCTTGGTTCTGCCCGTTAGCTGTATTAGCTAGTCCCATGATAGCCTGTACTTGCTGCATATCAATAGCAGTATTTTCTTGTCTATAAGGAAACTGGTAAACAGCTTGGCTAAGAGGCTCACCATAAGCAGATGGGCGGACAGGTATTTTAGCTGCGGAATTAGGGTTATTAATATCTGATTCACGCACTCTACTAGGGTCATATAATAGACGGTCATTAATAGCACGGCGCTGAGATGCAATAATACTGGTCATATATGAAGTAGCTAGTTGTTGGAAGTCTAGCGCGTTCTCAGCTAATGACTTAGTTTGTGCACCTAGTCCATCTAATTTAGGACGACAACCTAATACTGGTAATCTCTTATGAGCATTAGTTTGTAATTCCGCCTTAACTATGTAGGCATGATTGACGATAATAATCTTGAATATCTGCGGAGTATTAGACTTAGGTACTACTATATCAAACTCACTAGGCAGTATACGAACATATAACTTAGTAATCTCATACCCAGCTTTATATTGTATAGCCCCGCTATTCTTATCACTGTTTTCTATGCCTGCCCAGTTAAACCAGTCAGTGTCAAACATAGCTTTCTTCTTCTCCCTGTCATACTTATCAGGGTTAATACTAGGTACATAGTAATTATAACTACCTATATTAGAAGCTATGCTAACAGTGCTAGGAGACTCAAAGGCAGGACGGATATTAGCAGTAATAGTATCAGTCAGTGAGTTAATATAGTCTTTAGCTGCTATCTTAGACATGAATTTAGTAGTGCCTGCAAACTCACCTTCTGTAGATAGCTTAGTAATATCTACTCTGCCGTCATAGAAACTATTATATAAGTCCCAGCGCTCTATTTTATTACCTGCCCACAGAAGCTGTTTAAGGTTAGCACCGTTATCAGTATCATTAGATAAATCAGTGTCTATAGTTTCGTAAGCTTCGGTATGCCAATCTGCTTCTAATAAAGCTTCATTGTATTTAAACCCGTCACGAAACAATAACATTAGTTCCTGTGTCCAACCACCTTTTAGTGCCTGCTGCTCAATAGTAGTTTCTAGTTGTAAAGCGGCATCAATATGTTCAGGTGCAGACACTACACCAAATAAGGGTTCCCCTGTAAGGAAAACAGAACTTTGATATTCAGTAGCTGCTTCTACTTGAGGCATAATAACAGGTACAGTAATATTACGCTTCTTAGTAACATCACCTAACCTGTTAGCTCTAGTCGCTTTAGCGTTTTCTTCAGTAGTATCTACTTCTCGCTGGTAATGCCTGTCAATCTCCTCTAAATTAGAGCGATAACTTTCTCTAGTAATATTGTTCATATTCTGTAGAGACTGGTAGTATGCTATAAGTTTCTTCTGAGAAGCCTTACTTAAAGGTACAACCTTATTCATGGACATAATTTAGTTCCTTAAAACTCAGTGTTGTCTTCTAATACTTCTGCTTCATAGTAATCTTCGCCCTCTATTACATCACCAGAAGTAAGAAATTGTTTATATTCTTGCATAACTCTTGGAGCATAAGTTAGTAAGTCCAGTATGTTATCTTTATTATCTTTAACTAACGGGTTGAACTCACTAATCTCTTTGTGCACTAATAACCTAGTACTATGGTCTACAAATAACTCCCCAGCAGCGTAAGCCTGTAGCATCTTAAGTATACGCTGGGTCTTAGCTTTAACTCCTGAATAGATATCAACACAGTATATACCTTGTATATTACGCTGCCTAGTTATGAACTTAAACCAATATAGTATAGAGAACTGGTAAGCATTAGATTCAACTGCTATCAGAGCGCATCTATTTCTTAGTGCCATCTCTAACGCTACTCTTATCATGTCTCCAGGTGAGAACCTATCAGCACGTACTTCCATTAATACTGGTTTAGTGTCATATATCTCAAAGTAACCTATAGCTACTTCATCACTATCTTTCTTATCGTTAGCAGGGTCAATAATAATAAAGTTACCTGCACTAATATCACCTTCTTCATAAGGTAACTCTGGTAACTCAGCTAGATTAATATACTTACTAGCATTAGCATTCTCATCATTAAGTACTTCAGATAAAAATACTTCCGGCCTGCCCATAGATAAGTCATTTTCATACTCAGCTATTAATTGTTCTCTTGGCTGTAACTCTTCCCATAAGCTAGTACCATCTGATAATAAACCGCCTACTATGAACTTAAGCCATTTAGGGTTGTGTTTAAGCTTACGTAGTATACTGTGTTTAGTAGGGTACATGTTAGCTACAAATAAGAACATGCAACCAAAAGGTGACTTAGCTTTCATTGCAGTGCCTACAAACCACTGCTCTAAGCTATTACTTTGTGTTTCTGAATCAGCGCATTCCCTAGACTGTACGTCATCAAATAACATTACATCAGGGCGCTCATTCTTTAAGTTAATACCACGTACATTACCTTCCGCACCTAAGCCTGCTATTATTATAGTTCTGCCACGGAAACCAAACTTCTTAAGTCCTTGGGTGTCTTTCTCAACACCTACTCTCCAATCACCGAATACCTGTACTATATTATCTTCTTCCAGCATATCCATAACATCGGCAATGATAGCTTCTGCTAATTTAGCTGTGGCAGCTAGTACTAATATAAACTTCTTATTAGTGAACAGTATGCAATATACTAGGAACAGCTTCATTAATGTAGACTTAGCAAAGCCCCTAGGTAAACCTAATGCTAATTGCGGGAATACTCTATCCTTCTCAGCCCACTCAACTAACCATTGCCATGCACTAACAAAGTGAGTAGGCCACATGAACTTAAATACTAAGGGCATACATAAGGCAGCTAGGAAGTTCAAATCGGCCTTAGCAGCTTCTTGTAACTCTTTAGCACTAGCACCTACTGACTCTATTTTATTATAATCAGCTTCTGTAGTTACCTGTGACTTAACATCTTTAGCTATATCCTTATTAGCTTCGTATTGTTCACCTAGCTTATCCATCAAAGCAGGGGTTGACTTATTCATTAATAATCCTTATCTACATTAGGTAACTGCCGCTCAGTTGCTATCTCACTATCATATAACTTATTAACTAAGTCAGTTAGTAGTTTGTTGGCGCGGCGTTTATCCTTAATAGTAGGTTTATGAGTCTTATGTAGAGTCTTCAATTCACCCTTATGTAATTTAATCTTCTCCGCCAGAGTTATCTTCTCGTTGCGTAATAACATTATTTGACCCCTCTAAACTCTTCTGTAACTTATCTGCTGAGATTGTCTCTAACTCTCTATCTCCAACCTGAACTACTTGGTTATTGATATTTGTCACAAAAGTTTGTTTTACTATTTGAGGTATATTAATCTGTACTATATCACCAGTATCAGTAATATTATTAGTACTTGCACTACCTCTACGCTTAGCTTCATTAAATATCTTAAGAGCTTTTAATAACATTTCTGGCTTAACTATCATGCCTGACTTAATGGCACGTCTTAGCTTCTGCAATGTTATGTCTTCTAACTCATCATAGATATTATCTCGCATTGAATGTTTCTGCAAGTTAATAAAGCGGCGTTTCTGTACTTCTAAAGCAAAGTTTTCATCAGCTAATAACTGAGTTATACGGGCTGGAGTTACGCCAATCGCGGAGGCAACTAACTCATTAGCTATACCATTACCTAATAACTCTAATGCTTTTTCCTCAGTAGTACTTGTTACTCCCTGCCTACCACTGTTATTTGAGGTGTAGTTATTAGTATTGAGTGATTCAGTGCTGCTATCTTCCGCGTCCACCCCAAGAGAGGCTAATAGTTCTTCTGCGCTACCCATTGTGCTTAGTCCGTCTGATGCTTAACTTATGTATATAAGTATATAGTACTAGTTGTAAATAGAGGTAAGAGCCATCGGTAAACTAGAAAAAATTTAGGAAATTATTAGGGGTTACTTAGGAAAGCCATCTCGCTGGAACTAAAAAAGGTCTCACTCCCCCCTGTTAGTTAGTGGTTACTATCATTATAAGCTAGATTACTAGTAGCATGTAGTTATTAGTAGTGGCTATTATTAGTAGTTGCTAAGGTGTTATTTTGGGAAGGTGATTGCTACCTGGTAGCTGGTGGTGATACCTATACCTATACCTACACACCCCATTAACTATCTTCTTAACAACACACACCCATACCTACACACATATATACACATATCTACTGGGTACTATTTTTTGCAACATCCCTGACCATATGGTTAGTGCGCTTATAATTAGCTAGTAATAACTACCAGTGAATACTTATGCAAGTGAATACTTATGCAATAAACTGAATAGAATACATGACAGGTTACGCATAACCAATAGATAAATAGGGAATTAAATTAATAGGATAATCAGGCATTTAATGATTTAGGTGAAAATAAGTTAATTATATTGTTTGACATGAATAGCTTATATAGCATATAAGATTGTGGCGGGATAATAGTGCTCAATAAGCATGAATGAATAGTGAATGAATAAGGTGGATAACATGAAAAGTAACCAATGTGAACAGCTAGGCTTTGCAGTGACAAGCAATAACTTTACTATGGCTCAAGTAGTAAACAGAACAATAAGCGCCCTTAACTTTAAGTTGCTAGTTAATGACTTGGTACTTAACAGTAATTGCCTTTTACCGGAAGTATCGGCAGGTAAACACACAGAACTATTTGAGCATTGTGCAAGGTATGTGAACAGTGTGGGTAATATTAAAGAAAGCAGGCTAGATGATATTGTAGAGCTAGTGGAAGATATTGAAACTATTGAGGGAGTGCGAGTAGATATTGAATTAGTAGATAATGAAGGCGTTAGTTTGTTATATGATTTAGCTTTTATAATAGCTAGGTATTTTCGCGTAAATTGGTAGTAGCTAATTGTTTCTGTTAGTGCATTGGTAATAACTAGTGTACTAACCGGATGCAATTACGCATTCAGCCAATTGTGGCAATTATTAACAATCAATAGGTGAATAAAATGATTACATTAGATAACGCGGTAACAAGTAACAGTGCGGGTGCGGATAAGCAAGAAATGAAAGCAGGTCAATTTGCGGAATATAACAGCCAGCTAGACTACCCAGAAATTAAAGGCATGAGAATAGCTAAGTTTCTAGGTCGCGCTAGTGCTAAAGGTGAGAAAGCGGAAAGTAAGTATTGTTACGTACCAACGCGTCATATTAGTGCGGATAGCGTAGCAGATAACATTGAACAACTTATGCCGCACATTATTAGCTGGCTACAAGGTGTGGAAGATGAGGATATTAAGAAAGAGCTTAAACAAGGCGCGCTAAGCTATTTCACTGAGAAGCTAGACATGGCTTATGTAATTAGCCTATTGAATGCTAAAGCTACTAGCGGTCGCTTATCTGGTGAACAAGTAGAAAAATGGTTCGCTAGCGATGTTAAGCCAGTTGTTATTGAGGCATTTATTGGCAAGCTTGGTTATGATGCCAGTGCGCTAGAAGTCGGCCAGACTCTCAAATTAGAAGGAATAGCAAAAGCTTATTGCAATAAGTTTAAGTCACTGGCTAGTCCTAAAGTAGTTATTCCAGATGATGAAAAGGAAGCATTATTAAAGGTGATTAGCCTTATTAGTGAAAGTGAGGTTAGCCTTAAGATTAAGACAAGGTTAGAAAATACAGTTAAAGAAACTGAGACCTTAGAGTTCTTATAAATAGTAATTAGTTCCTAGTAATCAGCCTCGTTAATAGCGGGGCTTTTTTGTGCCTGTATCTTTCCTGTAATCCATCCTAAGAAGTTATTTGACAGCCTTAATAGGTTTATATTAGCTAGCTAGTTTTATAGTCTTATATTAGCTTGTAGAGCTTTTTGGCACGATATGACAATTATTACCAAAGTGACACATTGCCAACGCCCAAATTATGGGGTGAATGGGGGTGCTTTTGTGGGTATGTCCTTATTAGTATCTGTCTAGCTAGCCTATACCTAATTAGTGTATGTATCAGTCTTAGTCTATATGTATGTCTAATAGTCTGTATTAGCTAGCTTATCTATATCTATGTCTAAGGGTGTGTGTTAAGAAAAGTAATTAGTAAAGAATAGTTATTATTAATATATAAAAAATAATACACACCCCTGAAATATACCCCGTTAAGATATAGGTTAGATAGATAGTAGTATATATAGGCAGTTATATAGATAGTCTGATAGATAGGTAGTACCTAGTAACAGGTGGTTAGCTAGTATATAGTAGTCCCATATATAGGTAGTATATAGGTATAAGGGGGCATGAAATAGGGGGTGATATAGGACTTGCACATGGTTGGCAATGTGGTAAAATGGTCGATATGGGCAGACCGTGCCAATTTTTGGTTTCCCATGCAAATAGTATGCCAACTGCGCTTACTAAATTAAACTTTTTATACACTAATAAGGAATAGTCCTAATGAAGAAATCAATGCATGATTTAATACAGGCGCTAAGTAATAAGCTAGATGTAACAAAAGAAAACTTTGAAAAAGACTTATCTATTAGCTTTGGTTATAGCATGGTTAACATAGCTAATAAGACCTTGAACATAGTTATATATAGCGCTAGTAACGGATTTAAATTAGAGCACTCAGCTAACATAGCTACTAATGCGTATATGAGTGAATATAGCATGTTGATAGTAGCTAATAGTATATGCAATGACCTGATTGTAAGTATGTATAATGCTAACATCTGTGCTGATAATATTAAGTCACGTTATAAAAAGACAGTGGTGGCATTAAATACTGCTGCTGATTATAAGGGAGTATAAATAATGAAGCAACCAATTACTAAGTTAACAGATTTAATAACCTCAGAACTAGCTTCAATTAACAATCAGTTTAGCAGGAAAATAAACATAACTATGGAGTATAAAGTAATCTCAGTACCAGAGAATAATATTTATATAAACATATTTAGTGCTAAGGCTAAGTTTAAGTTATTTCATTGTGCTGTATTATCTACTAGTGTACTTAGTAGTGAAGATAACTTACTAGAGGCAAAGAATGCTATAGTAGCTGATATAATAATGTTAATTAAAGGTATTTATGACTGTACTGAAAAGTGCGTAGCATATACTAGTGAGTTGAATTTAAATCTAAATACTACTGATTACTACGAATAGGATATAATAATCATGACTAATAAAATATATAAGAGACATACATTACAGCTAGCTGCTATTGCTAAGGCTTTTAAATGTAACATACAACTACAGCATAGTTCCCCTAGGTATCTTATTGTAATTGTGTCTGTTAATGGTAATCCTAACCAGTATAAAGAGATAACCTTAGCAATTAGTAAGACTAAGCATGAAGCTGGCAGAGACCTGTTACCAAGAGCTTATACTAAACTAACTGAGGCTTGTATTGAGTTAGTGTTCTTTAAGCAAGGTAGCCTAGATATATAACCTAAGGATAAGGAGAATAGCGATGTTAACTTATAATGATTGGGGTAAGGCAATGGGTGACCTAACTTCTATTGTTAAAGCTTGTACTGGTTATAGTGATTTAATACCATCACACATAAACAAGAGTCATATTAACTCACTGGTAAGAAGCTGTTTAGAAGAGTTAGATATTGTAATTAAAGGTTGTCCAAAACCTAATAAGAAGGTAGTAATTAATGTACGCTCACGTATATTGTTTGGGTGGCACGAGACCGAACATGTTAAAACTAAACCTAAACTACCAATTAACGCCTCTGCACACTATCGTAACGTAGTATACTGTACTGAACTATTAAAGTTAGTTTATAAGTTAAGAATGACATACCCTAAAGCAACTATTAGTATTCACTGTATACCTAAGGATAAGGATAACAACCTATGAAACATTCTAAGTTTATGAAAGAGTTACACAAAGCTATTATAGCTACCATTAAGCAAGGTAAGCGTAGCGGTAGTGATATACCTGATATATACGCTAGCAAAAATGAAACTAAGTTTGTATGCCAATATACTAGTAGTGAAGATAGTTCTCTACATTGTGCTATTGGCCACATTATGACTAAGCCAGAGTTAAAAGCGTATGGTAACTATGAAGGTAATGTTAGCGCACTTCTTAAACAAGGCTGGAGAAAAAGTGTATATACTAGTGAACAGTATAATAAGTTAGTAGACTTACAAATAAGTCATGATGGCTGTAAGCGAAATTCCAGTACATCTTTTGAACCTAATGAGTTTAGATTCGCATTTATTGACAACTTGTTATATGAAAAAGTTATTACTACTCGTAGCGCTAAGTGTTACAGAATGTACGCTGAGAATGTTAATAAATCAGAATACTTTTCCTAACCACATAAACCAATAAGGAATATTCCTAATGAAACTAGATATTAATAAACCAGCACCATCACTATCTTCACTGGCTAGTAGCTTATATAATAAGTACCCTGTGAATGCTGCTAACTTTAGCCCCGAAGCAACTGGTAGTAAGTACGATAGCTACTATACACAACTAAAAGCTAGAGTAAACGGTATTACTCATTACTTAGTAGATAACTATGATGCACTTGTTAAGCTGTATAGTGGAGAGCAACATAAAGTATGGGTGAAAGGCAGCACTGAAGGACAAGGTTATTATATACCTAACATAACACTAACTAAAGCTATGCTAGGTACACTAACTCATACTATGAGAATAGAAGCTAAGCATAACAGGTTAGTACATAAACCTAAGTACCTACAAGGTAAAAAGTTTGATATGGTTACTTGGTATGCTGAGCATACAGCTTGTGGTTATGCTGCTTGTTTAATAGGTTCTCATATACTAACAGGTAAGCTATTCCCTTTTATGCTAGCTACCTTGTTAGAAGAAAAGACGTTTTACAGTACTAGCTATAAACTAAGTCCTCGCTATAAACTAAGTTCATATGAACTGTTAAATATAAACTCTATAGCTGAAGCTGTAGTTGATTCTATGTACTATGCTATGGGGAATTCCTTATCTAATAGTACTTACAATTTTTCTTATGTTAACAGAAATAAGCGTATAACTAATGCTAGCCTGCTAACTGATAAGCAACTAGCCACGTTACCTTTCTTAAATAAGCATAACGTATCAGCAGCAGATGCTTATCAGTATCTTAACCTATTACATACTAAGGTGTTAGCACCTAGTAATTACTATAGATATCTATTTAAAGCAGGAGCGTAATCATGTTAACAGAATTGCAAAGCCACTGTATAAGCAAGTACCTAACAGCCAGACGTATTAAGCATGATTGTTATAAGGCTAATAAGGACACAGATAAGCCTGTCTGTTGGATAGTAGTTAGTAGTCCCTCTAAGATAAACATTAAGCCCATTAATTCTAATGAGGTTGCTTATCATGTTAATCTCAATACTAACATAATAAACAACTGGCATAGCATATTTCTTAGCTCTAAGCTTAAAGGTAAGATGCCTTTTCATGTAGCGCATGATACTAGCCACCTGCTAGCAGAAGATATAATTAATATCTTAGCTGAGGACTACTTAAAAGATATACCTTTTGTTTTGAGGATAGATACTATACAAAACTCAGGTAAGCATAAAAGGGTACTTATTAAATTAGTTAACAAGCGTACTGGTATCCAGTATAGAGTACTTGAAACTTCTATAACCTCTATAGTTAATAATCAAAGTACTGCTTTCTTGTACCCTATGCTATTTAAACTAACTGATATTTATAAGGAGCTAAATAAATGAGCACAAGTAAAGCTAAATATCGTCCATCATTAGACGCGGAAACACTAGAGTATTTATCTAACCTAGTTACTCGCGAATTCGCCACTAATAACCACCCGCTAGCATTAGTTGCTATTGGTAAGCTAGCACCCTTTGTAGCTAAGATTAAGGCAGGCGCTATTAAGCCTAGTCATAGCACTGTAGATAAGCCTGATATGTTAACGCAACTAGGTAGCCCTGAAGAAGTAACTAGCGATGCTAATAGCGACACTATTAGTGAGGCTGATTGTTATACCTTATGGCAAGAGGCAATAGCTAGTAATGACTTTACACATGTAAATGTAGAGATTATTAACAAAGCTAAGAACTACGCTTATCTCAATGACCTATTAACAGAAGAGCAGGAAATAGAATATGAGAAGTCTATGCAGCAAAATTAGTAAGCTAGTGGATAATTACAAAGTGTTTGTAGATTTAATATTACTAGACACACTGCTTATCTTACTGGTATTAGCTACTACTATTGACAGTGAAGTGTTACATGTATCCGCGACTATGTACTTATTTCTAGTGCTGATATATGTATATAACTCTGTAAACAAACGTAACTAGTAAACAAGGAATATTCCTATGGCTAAAATAACCTGTGCTATATCAGGTATAAAAATAATACTGCCTGAGTTTAGTAAGTTAAATGTTAGTTCTCAAGGTGGATATATTCATCCTATCTTTGCTGCTAACAAGAAACAGTTATTAGCTACCTATAAGTTATATGCTAAAGGCGAATGTAGTAATAAGGAATCATACTTACTATTCCTAGCCTTATTAAACTTATCAGGTAAGGTAACTTGGCGAGTACCAGTAACACTAGAGTGGAATTCTGTTAGAGGTCAGTCTTACATAGCTAACACCATTAACAGACTAGTAGCTTCACTTGAGCAGACAGCTATTATTGAACACCCTAAGTTTAAACAACCTAGGTTTGTAGTTAACGTAGATAATAGTAGCTTAGATAACATCCATAATTGGGTGCGGGCTTGGCGAGATAATATTGAGGAATTTAAGAATAAGCAAGCATCTCTTACTGACCATGCTAAGTTAATGGCTGTACAGAATAAGCTTACTTACTTAGTATTGTCTGATAAGCAGGCACCTCAGTACGTAACACTAATAGCAGATTGGGCAGCAATGGCTAGTAACTTCCCTGCTGATAGAGTAGAAGAATGGAAGAAAGCTATTAGGTACTGCTTTAATCCTAAGAAGATATTTAATGTAGATTCCACAACTCTTAAAGAGATAAAGGAACACTGTGAAACTAACTTAGAGTTAGATAGCTTACATTATTCTGAGGTAATGGATTGTCTTAAAGAAGGTATCAATAACCAAATCAATATACTTGGTTCTTCACTACTAGATTTAGATGCACAGTTATCTATGTCTATGAGTACTTCTAGCTTAGAGAAGGCTGCAGCTGCTAAGAAGTCTATTGAAGCTAACGATAAGTTAGTTAATGATGTAATAGCTAGCGCTCCGGCAGAAGAACCTAAACAAATTAACTATGCTACTAAGGGTGAGTACCTTAAAGCTAAGATAGCATACAACTTAAGTAAGAGGAGTTAGTAATGGCTGATATTAAAGCTATAATAGAAGCCCGTAAATTGCAGAAAGCTAAGGAAGAAGCTGAGGCTAATAAAGAAGTACCTAAAGAAGAACCTCAGTTAGCTAAGCATAAGGCACTGTCTATTAAGGAAAGGGTACGGGCTAACTTAGCTGCTAAAGCATTAGCTAATAAGCAAGCGGAAGAGAAGACTAAACCAGAAAAGGAAGTATCTTCTAAGGATAGGTTAGCTGCTGCACTAGCTAAGTACAAGGAAGAAAAGAAGCTTAAGGAAGAGAAGGAAGAAATACCACCACAGGATAAAGTATTACCTATATCCCCACCTGAAACATTAGGTGCTAATACTACTACTGGTATGAACGGTGAAGTTATTACCTATAATGAAAGACAAGAAGAGTTTGTTACTACATTAGGTAAAGGTAAATCATGTGTCTTAATAGGTGCTGCTGGTACTGGTAAAACAACTGCTACTAAGGGGGGTCTTAATAACTTAATACAATCCGGTGTAGCTGGCGTACTTACTATATCAGAAGACGCTCCGCATAAGCACCTTACTAGCGGTACCCCTGGGGCTGTTATTATCTCTTACACAAGAAGAGCTGTTAATAACATACGTAAAGTACAGTCGGAAGATATGAAGCATAACTGTATTACTTCCCATAAACTACTTGAGTACCAGCCTGTTGATAAGACTATTATTAACGAAGAGACTGGGGAAAAGAGAGTTAGTAGGGTGTTTGAACCAGCTAGGAATGCTAGCAATAAACTACCCTCTAGTCTAAAGGTAATAATAGTAGAAGAAGCCTCTATGCTATCTGTTGAGTTATATAAAGAGATAGTATTAGCTTTACCTAAGGATATTATATGGGTATTTATAGGTGACCTTAACCAGTTACCTCCTGTATTCGGGTCTGCTATATTAGGTTATAAGTTACTAGAGTTACCAGTAATAGAATTAACTGAGGTATACAGGCAAGCACTTGAGTCACCTATTATCAGGTTAGCACATAGGATATTATCAGGTAAGCCTATACCAGTAAAAGAGTTTCCTAAATGGAAAACAGAAGGTAAGTTAACCTTACATCCTTGGAAGAAGAAACTTAATGCTGATAACGCTTGTATTATCTTAATGAAGTTCTTTGCTAATGCTTATGATAATGATGCGTATAACCCTGATGAAGACATGATACTAATACCTTATAATAAAGGTTGCGGTACTATTGAACTCAATAAGGGTATAGCTAATCACATTGCTCGTAAGCACGGTAGGTTAACACATGAGATAGTAGCTGGGTTTAATAAGCACTATCTATCTGTAGGTGACTATGTCTTAGTAGACAGGGAAGACGGCGAGATAATAGAAATAGAACGTAATCATAAGTACCTAGGTAAGATGCCTCAGCAACCTAGTAGGTTCTTAGATTATTGGGGTTGTAACCAAGACCCAGAGGCTGCTGGCTTAGAGGATGAAGAAGAAGAGCAAGATATAGATGCTATGTTAGATAGCTTAGCTGATACTGATGTAGAAGAAAGAACTACGCAGTGCTCCCATATTATTAAGGTTAAACTTAAAGATACTGAGCGTACAGTAGAACTTAAGTCTGCTAGTGAAGTTAACAATCTATTGCTATCTTATGCTATGACTGTACATAAATCACAAGGTAGTGAATGGCGTAAAGTATTCTTATGTCTGCACCAAACTCACGCTACTATGTTACAGCGGGAACTGTTATATACTGGTGTTACTAGGGCAAGAGAAGAGCTTTATGTTATATGTGAACCTGATAGTTTTGTTAAAGGTATTAAGTCACAGAAGATTAAGGGTGATACCTTAGCTGAGAAAGCGGAGTTCTTTAAAGGTAAGTTAGAAGCTAATGATGGTTATTAGTTACTAAAATAAACACACTAACTAGTTAAGAGTAAAAAAGTTCTTGACGATTTTGTAACCTATGGCATAATGATTATTCATTTAGGGGAACTTGTATCCCAAACAAACTAAGTGAGTAATTAATTACTTATTGTTTAACGGCGCACATTATTTAAATAAGACGCCACTTAATTAAGGAGACATTAACATGTCTGAGCAACAAGATACTACTACCGTAGAAACTGGCAACAATGTTGTAGAAAAGCAAGAACTTAAAATAATTCCTGCTGAGAACCCTACTAAGGAAGAGTTAGCTACTATCGTTGCAGAAGTACGTAGTCAGATGAAAGTTGAGACAGTACCTACTCCAACTGAATTTACTTTCCGTAAGCAGAAAGATGACAGCGGTATTGAATATAAGCGTGATACCTTAGTTGTGCCTTTGCCTATCCCTACTATTAATGGTGTTCTTTCTATCATTGAAGAAGGTGGTAAAGGTGCTGAGCTATTACGTGAAGCGGTAACGGAAGTTATTAAGACTCAAGCACGTAGCCTTATTAGCGAAGACGAAAAGCTTAATGCTGCTAACTTCCCTTATGACCAACTTAGCTGGGACTTCATTGCTAACATGCCTAAAGCTAGCCGTAAAGGTGGCGGTATTCCTAAAGAAATCTGGGAAGGCTTTGTTAAGGACTACATTGAAGTTATGCAAGAAGTTACCGATAAGACTCTTGAGCAAGTTACCTTTGCTGCTAAGCTATTCAACGCTAAGCTACAGCCTGTTAAGACTAACAAGAAAGTTCTGTCTGTACTTGAAGAGCAACTTGGTGTTTACGCTAATGCTGAGCAAGCTAACCTTGAAGAATTCGCAGAAGTTATCGAGTTCTTAGCTGAGAAGATTACTACCTTCAAAGAAACAAGCGAAAGCTCTATACTAGAAGCCCTTTAATAACCTCTCCCAGGTTATCTAATAAGCGGTAGCTATTAAGTTAGCTACCGTTTTTTTTTCTTTTCTCATTGTTAGCTATCATTACTTATGCGTAAATATCAGAAGTTATGGAACACTATTAGAGATAACTCTACTGCTACGGTAGAGGCTCCAGTTGATATGCATAATAGGTTAATAGAAGCAGTGAGAAAAGAAAAGAAGTTAGATAAAGCCTATAAGTATCTAGCATTAGAAGCAGGCATACGGCCTAAGTTAATGCACAAGATAGAAGGCACTAAGATAACTTTTTACATAGTGGGTAGCTTAACCCATAATGTTATTAACCTTTAGCAATTGCACGGAGAAATGTAATGGCTGATTCACTACCAACCTTATCATTAAGTGACTCTAAAGTAGACTTCCGTATTCAAGAGAAGTTAGTAGAGTTAGATACTCACTTCAAAGATAACCATCCTGAGATGCGTTCTGCTCTCAAAACTATTCACACCATTGTTAAGAAAGACCCTGAGCAAGCTACACTATTAACAGATGAAGAATTAGCTGTTATAGTTAAGGCTCAGATGTCTATTTCTAAGACTGAAATATCTACTTCTCAGTTGAAGAAAGCACCTAAGAAGGCACTTAAGTCTATTACAGCTGATGACTTATAGGCATTTAATATGTCTGAGTTATCCCAGCGGGTAAAAGAACTTAAGCTTGCTCGTACCCCTCATACACTTACTACTTTCATTACCTTCTATATGTACCACCAGCATAGCATGTATATTAATTATATGCACGATAGCAAAGTTATATTAGACTGGCTAACTAATGAAGGTAATATGCCTCTTGATTTAGAAGACGATAAGTTTGATAAGTTAAAGCAGGATAGTAAGTTAATGTTACTGTCTAGTATGTGCCATAGTTATGCTATAGGTGAGTTAGCTAGAATAGTAGCACATAATATGGGCAAGAAGTATGACCTTAAATTTAACCGTGAGCTATGTACCAGAGTAGCTTTAATAGTGTTAACACATTAGGAACTTAACAATGCCAGATTTTTCATTCCTAGATACCCAGCTTGATATCAAAGTAGTTGATGAAGAAGTTGAGGTAATAGATTTACAAGGTGAGATAGACCCGCGTATTAAATTACTGTCTCACTCTTCTCGTAACTTATTACATGCCTGCCCCCGTAAGTACGAACTGTATAAGCTTAAAAGTAATTCTGTATCTACTGACCCTGAAAGAGAACAGGAATCAGAAGTTACTCTTAACTTTGGTAGCGTAGTTGGTGTAGGTATACAGTCTGTTATAGAAGGTAAGTCATTTGATAGAGCAGTATTAGATTGTTTCCTTGAATGGGAAATAGATTTAGATGCTGCTACCGAAAGACAAAATAAGTCTTATTATCGGGCTATCTATGCTGTTAAAAAGTTCTATGACCTATATACATTAGGTGCAATAAGTGACTACGAACTTGTGTATTACAAGGGTAAGCCAGCATGTGAATTATCTTTTAATATTATATTACCTAATGGCTATCGCTATCGTGGTTTCCTAGATGTAGTACTTAGACATAAGGAAACAGGTGAGATAATAGTACTAGAACTTAAGACTAGTAGTGGTATTGCTCAACCTGCTATGTTCCAGAACAGCGGGCAAGCTATTGGTTACAGTGTAGTATTAGATGAACTGTTTCCAGAACTGTCTAGTTATAGTGTTTATTATTTAGTGTATGAGACTCGTAGCTATGAGTATAAACCTATGCACTTTATGAAGTCTTTATCTAAGCGAGCGCAGTGGTTATCTGAAATGCTGTTAGATATAGAGAAGTTAGAACTATATCATAAGTCTGACTTATTCCCTATGCATGGAGAAAGTTGTTACTCTTTCGGTCGTCCTTGCGAATACTTAGGTATATGTGAGCATAGTAACTTACAGCTTACTAAACCTTACACTAACTTAGTTGAAGCGTACGTTAAAGAGGATGAAGGTAAGTACCAATTTAATGTTGACTTCGAAACCTTAATAGAAAGACAGCTGGAGAAAACAAGTGAACATTAAAATTATGGGCTTAGAAACAGTGCAGGAATCTAATACCTGTGTTACGTTTGACGAAGTAGTAGCAGAGTCAGAGAAAGCCATGCTATTTAAGTTTATTGATGCGCAAGGCATACCTACTAACACGTGGTTGCCTAAGAAGATGCTAGCTAACTATCGTGAGGACTTAGCATTAGTGTGGGTATGGGATAAGTTTATTCATGATATAGCTGGCCCAGCACAAACTGACCTTCTTAGGCTTAATGAAGTACCTGCTGATGAAGCTATAGCTACTATCAATACTAGTGCAGCCGATAAGCTTAATGCTATGCAAAGAGGAGATAACCAGTGAGTATGGAAACTTATATACGCACTAAAACCGAGGAGTTATTGGGCGACATACGTATGCAAATAGCTGTAGCTAATAGTATGCACGCAGTTAATCCTGACATTACTGTCTATGTTAATGCTACTGCCGCCAGCTTATTAAGAGGCACATGCAGTTACCCTAAAGTAGCAATACCTAACATAAACGTGGAAGGAGATATAAAAGTGTTTGGTTATACTGGCTGGATTATATCTAATAACACTCACCCTTTGTTTAGAATAGCAGTAGAACCTAAGGAGTAATTAACAATGGCTAAGACTATAGCTAGTCGTAAAGCTGAAAACAAGACTTACCCTAAAGTCATTATATATGGTGCACCTAAGTCTGGTAAATCATTGGGTGCTGGTAAGTTAGCTGAAGAGTATAACCTTATATGGTTTGACTTCGAGAACGGTAGTGAAGTGTTAGAACAACTACCTACTGAATGGCAGGAACGTATACAGTTAGTAAGCATACCTGACACAAGGGACTTTCCTATCGGTATCGAGACTGCACTTAAGGTTGTTAAAGGTAAGTCTAAGATATGTGATGAACACGGTAAAGTTAATTGTATGCTGTGTACTAAGACTGCTAAAGACAGTGACTTATCTGACGACGAGTTATTCACTACTGTGGATGTTAACAACTTACCTGATGATACTATTGTAGTATTTGACAGTCTTACTCAGTTAACTAACAGTGCTATTGCGCAGATTACCCGTAACCAGCCGGATGATTATAAGCTTAATTATGATGATTGGGCGCACCTTGGTATGTTGCTTGACAGATTCTTATCTTATTTGCAGCAAGCTAAGTATAAGGTAGTAGTCATTACCCACGAAGTTGAGTCTGAAACTGAATCTGGTAAGACTATTATAGTACCTCTTGGCGGCACTCGTAACTTTGCACGTAACTTAGCTAAGTACTTCGGACATGTAGTATACGCTGAACGTAAGCTTAAGAAACATGTATTTAGTTCTAGTACAACTGATAGTACTACTGTACTGTCTGGCTCACGTACTAGTGTTGACTTGCAGAAAGACGGAGTAACTAGCTTACTTCCTATATTTACTTCTGCGGATAAAAAGAACAAGAGTTTAAAAGATGTTAAGAAAGATACGACCACTAAGCCCACTACTACTAATACTAAGTCTGCCGATACTGCTACCACTACTAACAGTAGCGCTACTATTAATGACTCAGTAAAAGATAAGTTAGCTGCTTTACGGGCTAGAACTAAAACCTAGTTTCTCCGTGCGCTAAGTTCGCTGGTATACCGAACTATACAATAGTATACGTCTTGCTTTATATTATATTGCATATTAAGTTTAATACCTAGTGTGCAATAACCATGTATAGCAATCAATAGCATACATCTATTTATCAATCCATTAATTTATTAATCCATTTATAGGAATATTATTATGTCAGATATTAACATCGACGAACTATTAGACATCTCTCTAGACGATTTAAACGATTTACCTGAGTTTAAACCTTTCCCTGCTGGCAGTCACTTAATTAAGATGACTATGGATAAGAAAGAAGTTAACGAAAAACCTTGCGTAGAAATTAAGCTTGTCATGGTTGAAACCGTAGAGCTTGCTAAAGAAGTAAGCGAAGACAAGAAATGTGTGGAAGGTGATGAAACTTCTATCTTGTGCGACTTAACTAATGAGTACGGACAGGGTAACTTAAAGGCAATCTGTAAGCCTATTGGTGAAGCGCTTGGTACTTCTAATCTGTCTGAGATTGTGGCATCTGTTAAAGACCTTGAATGTGCGGTAACTACTACCTTACGTAAGGACAAGAACGATCCTGATAAGTTCTACACGCAGATTAAACAGGTTACACTAGGCTAATAGCTTATCGTAATTTAAGTGAGTAGCCCTGTTTAATTACGGGGCTTCTTTATTAAAGATTGTTATTTATAGCTGTCTTTACTAAGGAACATAACCACGGAGATACTACCATGTTTAAGTTAAACTACATTACAATGTGTATTAGAGCTGCAATGTACGGAGTTGTTTATCAGAAGGAGACTAACAATGAAGATAAGTAAAGCTCATTTGTTGGCTGCGTTAAGCAATACACTAACACACAACACTACTGATGGTGCTACTAAGTCTTTATTAACTGTTAGCCTTATCAACACAGATGCTGCTGCACCTAGTAGCACACCTAAGCCTGTTGATACTTACCAGAGTAGGCAACGTAAGAAGAAACTTGCTAAGAGGAAGAAGAAACTGAGACAAAGGAATAAGGGATAGGCTAATGAAAAAGTATCATAGACCTAGTAACAAGCAACGGGTAGCACGTACTAGAAACTTCCAAAAGTTCCAGCTAGCTAGTATGAAAAGTTCACTTAGTGGTATTAATAGTGACTGGCGAAACATAAAGCACCTTGTAGCTGTTAGCCCAGACTACTTAAAAGAGTTACAGAAGTTACGGGAAGCTGAACAGCTGATAAGGCATGTTTTAGGTAGCTGGGATGAAGTAACTGCTGAGTGTATTGCAGTAACAACTAACGAGGAGAAATAGAAACATGAGTACACAACTACAAGTTATGAAAGATAAGTTAGCTAAGATGCGCGCTGAGAAAAAGAATGCTGTAGCTGTAAATAGCAGTGTTCTTTTTTGGGGTACTGGGCATGATAAAGCATACTTACCTATGTTGAAGTCTTGTGTTGGTAGTACTCATGTTATAGTAAACACTACTGCTATTAGTACTCTTACTCAGTTTACTCTACACTGTAAGAGCAAGCACTTAACTAAAGTGTTTACTACCTCTGTACCTTTGTTGAGATTACTACTTAAATGGGATAAGCGGGCTGCACCTAGTCTGTCTAACTATGCAGGTAGTTATTTTAATATAGAGGGTATAGAGATAGTATTCATTAACCCCCTCAAACAACTAGCTACTGTTAGCTACGGCAAGTTTATGGCAACCCGTCATATATCTAAGTTATCTAATCCTGATAATTGGTTTAAACCCCCTGAATTTAAATGGCATGTAATAGATGAACGTAACTACGAGTCCGCTTTAGCATGTCTTAAACAAGATAACTGCCTGTTAATAGGTATTGATGTTGAGACTCTTAAAGACCACACCCGTATTAAGTGCTTATCTTATACTGGCCTGTGGGAAGATAGCAGTGAGCCTAGCGGATACCATACTGAGACTTATGTATTAGCTATAGATAGTATGTTTGCAGTAGAGATAATGCGTAAGTTTAATTGGGACACTAAAGCAGCTAAGGTAATGCAGAATGGTAAGTATGACATAGCTTATTTTGCTAGGTACAATGCACCTGTATATAATTACCAATATGATACTGCTATGATGTTCCATTCGTGGTATGCAGAGTTACCTAAAGACTTAGGTTTCCTTAACAGCTTCCTTATTCGTGAGGCTTATTACTGGAAAGACTTATCAGATACAAATGACTTGTATGAATACTATCGCTATAATGCTCTTGATACTTGGGGTACTGTTATGGCGTGTGTTGTCATGTTAGCAGAAATGCCAGATTGGGCTATTAAGAACTATAAAGATGAGTTCCCGCTAACATTCCCTAGCCACATGTGTGAGTTACGTGGTATAAAGCGTGACATTAGTAGGATGGAAGAAGCCTATAAACAAGGTGATAGTATACGTGCAGAATACCAAGCTAGATTAGATACAGTATTAAGTACCCCCGAAGGCTCTGAATTTAATGTAAGTTCGCCTAAGCAAATGAAGCAACTATTATTTATATTAGGTTGCGGTGACTTAAAGTCTGCTGATGAAAAAAGTCTAAAGAAGGCTATGGATAGAAGTCCTATTAATCAACGTATATTAGGTTATGTATTAAACATACGTAAGATTCGTAAGGAACTATCTACATATATAACAGTAGGTAAAGAGTTCCAAGAAAAGAATAAAGATAGAATACTATTCTCTATTAACCCACATGGCACTGATACAGGCAGACAAGCTAGTAGAGAACATGCTTTTTGGTGTGGAGTTAACATACAGAATATACCTAGAGGTGGTGCAGTTAAGTCTACTTATGTAGCAGATGAAGGCTTTGCTTTATTTGAAGTAGACTTAGAACAAGCTGAATCGCGGGACACTGCTTATTTAAGTGGTGATACTAACCTTATTAATGCGGTTGAACACTCACCTGATTTTCACAGTGCTAATGCTAGTGCTTTCTTCGGTATACCCTTTGAAGATATATTCGATGTTAAGGCAGGCAAAGTACTTAATAAACCATTACGACAATTAGCTAAACCTGTTAACCACGGTGCTAACTATAACATGGGAGCCTACGTATTAATAGATACTATGGGTGTTGCTCATATATGGTTAGCTAAAGAGTTACTAGCTTTAAATAAATTCTTCTCTGCTGTGCAGGTGGCTGAACATCTGTTAGAACAATTCCACAAGGCTTACCCCAAAATAAGAGCTGTATTTCATAAAGGTGCTATTAAAGAAGTATTACTTACTGGATTACTACGCTCTCAAGCAGTTCACCATAACTGGACTGAAACTAAAACCATGCTAGAAAACCCCTCTATTAAAGATAAATGGAACTCTGAATGGGAACATATGTATACCGAAGCTGGCGGTGCTTGGACTAGAAGGTGCTTTAAAGACCCTAGTAAGTCTAAGACAGCGGCTAACGCTTACATAGCACACCCACCACAATCCTTAAATGCAATGACACTAAATAAATCATTTATTACAGTATATAAAGATATAGCAATCAATCCTAAGTATAGCGATAATTTCAAGTTAATAGCACAAGTTCATGATTCCATAATAGGGCAGTATAGATTAGGTCATAGTTATTTAATGGAGATGGTCAGAGAACGTATGGAAGTACCAGTAACTATTAAAGGTTACGATAAC
>NZUJ01000116.1 GCA_002701295.1 Ponticaulis sp.
AAGACAATCCAGGTCAGGCACGCGAATTTGCCGACAAGCAGGAATTCCAGGCACGCATGAGCCTGCTTGAAAAAGCCATGGAAGACCTGAATGACCGCGAGAAGGACATCATCACGGAACGTCGCCTGAAAGACGAGCCAGTGACACTGGAAGACCTGTCCAAGGTTTACAACGTCTCTCGCGAACGTATTCGCCAGATCGAGGTTCGCGCCTTCGAGAAGCTTCAGAAAGCAATGGTCCGCGCGGCCAAAGAAGAGGGCATGCCGCTCAAGGCCTGATCCCGCAATCATGCAGCGCTGTTTTTTGCAGCGCTGCAGCCCGTTCCATCAAATTTCAGATTTCTGGAAAATAATCCGGAACCTTTCCCCGATATGTTCGTTTCACAACGAAATATAAGGGGAATGCCATGGCACTACAGTTTTTTGGACCTTCAAGCTTTTTGCCCGGCGCAGTCCCGACACCTCCGACATCGAAACCGCTGAATTCAGCCGCTCAGCCCAATGCGCGAGATGCCTCAGGCGTCAACAAATCGCAGGTTATGGTGCAGCGTGAAGCGCGTGTGGATGAGGATGTTTATCTATCCAGCATCACGGGCCAGCTCCGGGGCTCATAGGCCAATCACCAGCGTGCACGACGTGCGTGCAATGCGGTTCAGAAACGACGAATTCTCTTGACGAGTCTCACCTGAATTCAGGATTATATGAAGGACCGCGCAATCATGCCGCGCGTCGCTCATCAGGTGGCCTTCCATAGACGCGTTTCTTTCGTTCGCAGGTCGTCAGGACGTCCAGATTGCTCTGGTCCTCGCGCTTACCGCACTCGTATTTGCATCCTTCCTCATCGAGAAACTCGCCGCAGATGTCACCGCCATGCTGGCCATGGGCATACTTCTGCTTCTCGGCATTATCGACACCAAAGAAGCGCTCAGCGTCTTCTCGAATGCCGCCCCCATCACGATTGCGGCTATGTTTGTACTCTCTGCCGCGCTTGATCGGACTGGTGTGATCGACACGGTCGGCCGAAAGGTGATCACGCTCGCTCAGGGTCAGAACCCGGCATTGGCCGTTCTGCTGATGATGGGTGTAGTCCTGCTTCTCTCGGCCTTCATCAACAACACGCCCATTGTCGTCATCATGATCCCAATCGCGATCAGCCTGGCGCGCGCGGTAAATATCACCCCATCGCAGGTGCTGATACCATTGTCTTTTGCGTCGATTTTTGGCGGCACAACCACACTGATTGGCACGTCGACCAATATCCTCGTTGATGGTGTTGCACAAAGCTCGGGGCTGGCCCCGTTTGGCATATTCGAAGTCACTGGCGCGGGACTTGTTCTCGCGGCCGTTGGCGCGCTCTATATGGCCAGCATTGGCAGGCGACTTCTCCCCAATCGCCAGTCTCTGACCGACCTGTTGCCGAACAAAGGTGATCGACGCTTCCTCACGCAGATCATTATTCCCATCAACTCTGCGCTCATCGGCAAAAGCCTGAGAGAGGCAGGTTTCACGCTTGATTCAAGCGGCATACGGGTTGCCGACCTGTTCAGAAATCAGTTCTCTCAGCGGACGCACCTCAGCGCAATCCGCCTTGAATCTGGCGACCGCCTCATCCTGCGGGGGCCCATCACGGATATCCTCACCCTGCGTAGCCAGACCAAATTGGTTCTGCATGGTGAAGACGAGACCTCATCACTCTTCGAACCTGTTGAAACGCGCGAAAGCCAGACCGTCGAAGGCGTCATCGGTCCAAACTCGGAACTGATCGGACGCAGCCCCGGAAATCTCGGATTAGCCCGTCTCTATGGTGTTTATGTTCTTGCCGTTCACCGCCGTGGTGAAAACGTCGGAGAACTGACAGACGGTTTTCACCTGGACGTTGGCGATACGCTGCTTCTCGAAGGCGGAGTTGAAGGTCTGCGCCGCCTGTTTGACGAAGGTGCCCTCAATAGCCTCACTACGCTGACAGAGCGCCCCCTTCGTCGCCGCAAAGCCCCAATCGCCATTGCGGCCATTGCGCTCGTCATGGGGCTTGCTGCATTCGACGTTTTACCCATTGCCGCTCTGGCCCTGATTGGGGCTGCTGCCGTCATCGCATTGGGCTGCCTCGACCATCAGGAAGCCTATCGCGCCATTCGTTGGGACATACTCATGCTTATCTTCGGCATGCTGTCTCTCGGCATTGCGCTCGACAAAACCGGCGCCGCAGAATTGATTGTTGGCCACCTCTCAGCGCTCATGGACGGCTGGGGGCCTTATGCCGTTCTGATCCTGATTTATCTGCTCACAACCATCATGACAGAGGTCATGAGCAATAATGCGACAGCCATTCTGATGACCCCCATAGCGGTCAGCTTTGGTCATCAGCTTGGCGTCGACCCCCGCGCATTTGTGGTCGCGGTCATGTTCGCTGCCAGCGCGAGTTTCGCCACACCTATCGGCTATCAGACAAACACACTCGTCTATTCGGCCGGCGGCTACAAATTCGGCGACTTTCTCAAAATCGGACTACCGCTCAATGCGCTCATGCTCGTCACATCCGTCCTTGTTATCCCCTTCTTCTGGCCATTCTGATGCCGTTTCAGCCAATACCCTGACAAAGAAGCGGGAACCTTGACCCGTGTTAACCGTTTGGTCTGGCAAGGGAGAACGCTTATGAAAGCTCTAGTTCTGACATCTATGGCCGCCGCTGCAGTGGCGTGTATCGCACTCACCAGCAATGCTGAACAGGCCGTTCAGGCCAAGCCGCTTCCAGCCATGACATTCGAATATACTCCGGGTGATTTTCTGCCCGTCGAGTTTGGCGAAACCAACTGGCAAGACACCAAAACCTATGGCCTCGCGAAAGCCGAAACCGGCACTGAATGGGTCCGCGTAGACGATGATGCGATCCTGATCGAACAGGCGTCCGGCGAAATTCTCTATGTGGCCTATGATCTCGAAGCGCGCCGGACTGTATCCTGACCGGAACCAGTTCCCCGCCTTGGCGTTTCACCTCACGTATCAGGAGGAAACTCATGTTGAAATCAGTTGTCACCGCCCTCGCCGCCTCTGCGCTTCTGGCTCCGGTCGCAATGGCCAATCCGCCCGCTCATGCAAAAGACGACCGTCTGCCGCCTGGACTTGAGAAACAAGCCAAGGTGCCACCCGGTCAGGCCAAGAAATGGTCGCGAGGTGAAGCCCTGCCGACTGAATATCGTACGCGCTACATTACTGACTATGACCGCTACGGTCTGCGTCGCGCACCAGATGGCTATCGTTGGGTTCGCACCGACACAGAAGCTTATCTGATCGCCACAGCGACAGGCGTTATTACTGACGTCATTGTTGACGCCTTCAACTAATCGCCTTCCATGGCAACCTGAAAGGGTTAGCCATGACAGCGAACATAATTCCGATCTCGGATTGGGAGGACCCAAGCATAGCGGACTATACATCCGTGCGCGAAAGGGACCTGACCGGTCGGCAGAACAAGTTCATTATCGAGGGCAAGGTCACACTTGAAGTTGCCCTCACCCGTTCGCGTTTTGCAATTGAGAGCGTGCTCCTCAATCGTAGCCGAGCCAGTTCGCTCCTTCCCGAGATCCAAACCCATCTTGGCGATATCCCGGTTTATGTCACCGATCAGGCTGTCATGGACAAAATTGCAGGCTTCCCGGTTCATCGTGGCATACTCGCCTGCGGACGAAAGCCCGAACCGCCTCCTCTTCAGGATTGGATCACCGGGCTAGACGGGGCCCAAACGCTGGTCGTCGCCATTGGCCTGTCTAACCACGACAATGCCGGCGCTATTTTCCGCAATTGTGCGGCGCTTGGCGCAGATGCCGTGCTTCTCGATCAGGAAAGCTGCGACCCGCTCTACCGCAAATCCATTCGCGTCTCGGCCGGAACAGCGCTCTGGCTGCCCTTCCACCACGGAGCAACTCCCGACGCGGTTTTCAACGCGCTGTCCACAGCAGGTTATCACGTCTGGACCCTCACGCCTCGTGATGACGCAACCTCTCTTTATGAAGCCAGGCGGCCAGAAAAGCTCGCCATTGTCCTCGGCCCCGAAGGCCCCGGCCTCACTGATGAACAGATCGCTTCAGGGACGGCCATTCGCATTCCCATGTCGAATGAGGTCGACAGTCTGAATGTTGCCACCAGTCTTGCGATAGCGTTATCAGTCCGATTTTCCGCCGGGTAAATGCATTAACTTGCTGCCACGGCAATTGAAATCATTGGTCGTTTTTGAAATGCTCTCCGAAACGGGGGCATAGCATGACGATGGATATCAATCGACGCGACCTGCTCGGTGCAGGCCTCAAACTCGGCGTAAGCGGACTTGTTCTGACGAGTCTGGCACCTGCGCTCTCCTCCTGCAGCAAGCCTCAAGACTTCCCCACAAGCACAGATGAATTTGATATCTGGCGAGAAATCCGCGCGGCTGTTCGCACAAGTCCGGATCATACGCTCGCTCGCTCCAAGTCGCTGGTCTCGGGCGGCGATCGCGACGCAATTTTCAGATTTGTGCGCGACGAAATCCGCCTCATGACCGGCAGCACGCAGCACTTCCGCAATGGCGATGAGCAGCATTGCGGCCTACGCGCCGCGCTGCGCTCCGGGGCCGGGACCTCCTATGAAAAAGCCGCCATTCTCGCCAACCTCCTGAAGGAAACCGGCCTCGACGCAGAGATCGTCTATATTGCGCATCCCGGACGGGAAGAATTGGAGCGCTATCACTTCCGCACCTATGATCAGACCTACGCGCCGGACATTTCAAAAGCCCAGATCGCGAACTGGCAGGAGCGACTTGGTGTCCCTGCCCTGCCAGAGCCGGATGGCGACCCGCTGGAAGCGAAAGCAGAGGATACGCGCGAGCAAATCCGCGCAGCTTTGTCCGAGGATGATCTCGCTCGCATCGGCCGGAAAACCTATAATCCGGGCGTGTACGGCGGTATCGCAGTTGTCCGCATCCGGCAGGACGACGACACATATCTGCTCGCAAATCCACATGACCCGACTGCCGAGATCATTCCATGGCCAGATGGCGTGCGGGCTTCGGCCGGTGATAAACCTCCCGAGCCCACTCAGAACGTCTCCATCACCATCTCCGGCACATCGACAGACCTGCCCGATACGCCATTCGAACTGGTCAAAGCCGATTGGAGTTTTGAACAATTGGCCGGGCGTCAGGTTCGCCTCGCCTTTGATCCCGCGGGCGAAACCCTTCAGGTTCTGGCGTCTCGCGTAAAGGATATCCGAAATTTCACACCGGTTCTGAAAATTCAGGCCGTTGATGGCGAAACGCTCGACCCGCGCGAAGCCATGGTCGTGAACAAATCCGTCTCGCTCGAAGGCGATGTCATCGAACTCGATGAAGACGACCAATTGCGCGTGAATGGCAATGTCATCAATTCCAAAGTCAGTTCTGGTCTGGCTGATCGTGTCGCCAGCGTTGACCTCGAGGCCGACGCCAGCACTTTCCCGGATATTCGCCTGAAAGCCTATCCGCGCGATGCATCCGGAAAGCTGGTCGAGGGTCTGGCATCAGGTGATTTTGCCATTACCGACTCGGGCGAGCCGGTCTCTCACATGCTGCGATCCAGCGATGTCGCGCCGCGCATTCTCTTCCTTGCCGATGACTCCCTTTCCATGCCGAAGGCGTTTCGCGGTGAAGGGCCCAAAATGGTCGAGCTGAAAGATCGTGTCGCAGAGATCGCCAAAACCATTCACCCGAATGCGAAGGTTCAGTTGATCCGGACCAATTCCAATCTCTGGCAACACTTGATGCGCCATTCGAGCGACGCCTACAATCTCATCGTCTATGCAACTGATGGCGATGTCGGCGGACGTAAACCGACACCGGGCGACATTGAAAAGCTTCGCCGAGGACCAAAACAGATCGTCATCAATGTGAACGGCAATATGGCCCGTATTCGCGAACGCAATGGCGCAGAGAACACGTTTGACCGCATGGCCGATGCAACGAATGGTCAGGTTCTGGAAGTCGGTGAAGATGGCGACACAGCCGGCATTGAACAAGTCATCTCTGATTTCCTGCAAACGAAAGAGGGCTTCTCCCCCTACACGCTGACCTATCGCGCCAGCGCAACTGAGTCCGACACGCACACTGTGGACCTCAAAATTGGGCAATCCACCTTCGACACCAGCTATACCGTGCCACAGAACACAGCGCGTGCGCGGAAACTCGCCGCCATTCAGCTGACCATCAAAATTGGGCGCTTCTCTCTCACGCGAACGCTTGCCGGGCATGAGGGCGATGGCGAGGTCACGGATGAAGCGCTCAATGCGCTGAATGGCGCGATGTGGGGCACGCATATTCTGGCCTTTGAAGGCGCGCCACCGAGCCTCTCCACGCTGTTGGATGACCTTCTGACCGCCCGGTTGTCCTTTGAATCCCTGAAGGACGTCAATCAGGATGAGTCCAGCTCAATCGAAGATGTCATCGACGAATTGGAAGCCGAACACCACATTCTGCCGGACACACTCATCCCGTTCATGATGCGGACAGGGCGCCTCTCTGGCGAGGATTTCTTCGTCAATGAACGAGGGCTTCGCGTGGCCCTCTTTTCCACACATGGGGTGGTCAATACCGATCAGGCCGTGATCCGGTCCGACATTCTCCCCTTCGCCGAACCCATGATCTATACGCCCAATAGAGAGCGCCTGCTGGAAGTCGCCTTTGAAAACTCCATGGGCCTCGCAATGGTGGAAACCGGCGTGTTCGAAACCAGCACGCACTCTCTGCTCCAGGGCAAGAAGCTGGCCCCAATCGACTATAAAGCCTTTGAAACCGCAGGGCTCGAGAAAGCTGAACTCGATGCCTGGCGTGAACTCTGGCGCAAAATACGCAAAATGTTCCCGAGCGGGGTCACCGCCTTAACCGCTGAAGGCGGCGGGACGCGAGCGGTCTGGGCCGTGTGCCATCAGACCGGCCAGATCTACGGCCTCTTACCCGACGCTACAGGGGGAGGCACCACTGTCGAGCAAGTCAAAGCCCAACTGGCGGAGGTCGACCGCGTTGTCGCCTATATGAACCTGCTCATTCTCGCGGCCGGTATGGCTGGTGGACTGCCCGGTGTGGCGGGGGCAGGCGCAGCGGCGTCCCTTGGCGTCGTCGCCATTTACGGCCAATTCCTCGGCCGCCTCTATGCGGCTGTGACGATCACCCTCATCCTGATGGACAGTTCCGGCATCAAGCCCGCTATCCGAAAGGCAATCGCAGGAACGGTCTGTGAGCTCAAAAAGCACATCACGCTCTCCATATTCGGCGCAGTTGGAAAATGGGTCGATCGCGCGGTCGCGCTTTACACGGTCGCAGACAGTGTTTCGACGATCACAGGCAAAAAACTGCCCGTGAACTACTCCTGCTCCTTCGACTGATCGGGAAGGCGAGACACTCGGCCTTGCCGTCACTCAGCCATCCGCATCAATCTTTGAATATCGGCATCGATCGCCTCGGCCCACAACTTGTAGCCTGGCGTCGCCGGATGAACCGGATCGGCCCAGGCTTCCGGAATTTGTTCGCCATTGTCATCAAGGAAGACATCGCCGATATCCTTGAAGAACACATGCTCGCCATCCTCGAGACCGGCGATCTCCGCATTGATTTCATTCACGGCGATCCGGCCATCATCTTCGGGGCCACCGCGCGGAAAAATCCCCAGCAGCAGGAGTTTTGCCTGCGGCTGTCGTTCGCGAATTTCGCGGACAATCGCCTCAATCCCGCCAGGGATTTCCGAGGTTTCATTGCGCCCGATATTGTTTGTGCCAATCATCAACACAATCACTTTCGCCGCGAAGCCGTCCAGCTCGCCATCCTCAAACCGCCAGAGCAGATCCTGCGTCCGATCGCCGGAAATCCCGAAATTCGCGGCTTTCATATCGCCATAATAGTTCAACCAGATAGCCTGCCCCCGGTCGCTTCGTCCGAAGAAGTCGGTGATAGAATCCCCAACAAACAACAGATCGATATCGCCGCGCGCCGCGAGTTGTTTGAAACATTCGTGTTTCGGCATAGCGTCATCGCGCAGCTGTCGCGGCTCATCTGGCGGAACCACCGGCTCAGGCGGCTTGTCCTTATTGGCTTCTCGCTCGGCCTCCCGGCGCGCCAGATAGGCCTTGACTGCTTTGGCATATTCCTCAGGCGTGTAGCCTTTGTTCGCGCAGGCCGGCACACTATCTGGCGATGGGTTATCCGGACCTGTAGGTGCTTTACTCTCCTCAACCGGAGACGAATGCCCATGCGTCTGACAGGATGGCAGGCTCCCCATGGCCAGCAAGCACATGCCCATTTGAACAGCTTTCAAGTCTCGCTTTTGACGCTGCATCGTTCCCCCTGATTATTTTTATCGCTTCATGAATGCTGCGGGAAAAAAGATCAGCCAGGAATGCAAGATTGCGTGATGTCGGGGAAGCGATTCACTGTGAACACGATAGCGTTCACATAAATACTGTCATACATCCCGAAATATCAAAAACTGATCAAATATCTACCGCTTTTGTACGTGTTCATAAAAAATACTCATACAATTATTAACGATCTATTCTTCAAAATCTAAGCGAAAAAATTGAAGTGATATCGTTTTTTCTTGAAATCATAAGAGAAATATACTTCTCTGCGCCAGTCATTGCGGGGAGAGAATGATGATTTCGAAGCAGGGTTCGCGCGAGTTTTCCAACGTGTTTTTGGCTGAAAAGATGGATGGCGGCCTCAATTACTCCACGTCACTCCGGTTTTCAGGCCAGACAGACGAGCCCGATACATCATCCTCAACACCACAAACGACACAGGCAAAACTTGGCCCGGTCGATACGCTTCCAAAGGGCGACGTCACGATCGCCAGTACGGGCGACATACGCGGACGGGTCTTCAACGACATAAATGAGGATGGTGTGCGTCAGGGTTATGAGGCTCTGATCGCAGGTCGCACGGTCTTCATCGATGAGAACGTAAACGGCCTGCTCGATGAGGGTGAACGCTCCACCATTACGGATGCGGGCGGCAATTATGTTTTCGAAGATCTTCCGGCCGGGGCCTACTCAATCCGTCAGATTGTCCCCACAAACTGGCGCCAGACATCACCCGATCACACCGTGTTTGAGGACTATCTGGTTCTGACCAGCGATGACGTGGGCGGCCCGGCATATAGCTGGACGCCCATTGACGGCATAGGTACCGCGCTCACCGGTGTGGACAATGAATCCATGCATCTGGTCGATCTGCCATTTGGTTTCAGCTTCTTCGGCGAGCTGGTCGATCAGGTTTATGTCAGCTCCAACGGGTTTCTTGGCTTTTCTGGCACCAATGAAGACGTCAACGCACCCCTGCCGAGCCTGACTGGGCCGGATGGGATGATCGCCGCCTATTGGGATGATCTGACGCCAACAGACGGCCAGATTCACTATTATCACGATCAGGCCAATGATCGGATGATGTTCCAGTTCACCGATGTCTCTCGCCTGTTCTCAACGACAACGCTTCTGACATTTCAGATGATCCTCAATGGGAACGGAACCATCGAGTTTCAATATGAAGACATGGTTCCACAAGGTCATAGCGCCACAGTCGGCATTGAAAACCGAGACAATGTGGACGCTGTAGAATTCTCTTACAATACCGGCTCCATCCAATCCTTCTTTGCAATGACCTTCACGCCGAACGTGACGAATTTCGGTCCGGAGAATGGCGCGCTCGACGTTTACGTAAGCGCGGGTGAAAACATCATCAAAGCGGATTTCGGCACGATTGATGTTTCCGAAACAACAGGCACAATCAGCGGCCGCGTCTGGCACGACTATGACGGGGACGGCATTTACGAAGCCCCACTGGAGCCCGGCATCTCAGACGTTTTCGTCTATGCCGATCTCAATGAAAACAGCAGCTGGGATATTTCCGAGCCTTATACCTATACAAGCGCAGCGGGTGTATACCGCCTGCCCGATCTTGACGCCGGAACGTATTCCGTCATCGCAAACATGCCGACAGGCGGCTGGCAGAACTGGCAGCAAACGACGCCGGTCACCACCCCTGGCGTCAGCGCCACCAGCGTCGCAGATCGCATGGAGCTGATGCGCGATCTTTCCGCGTCATCCAGCGTCGACACCAGCCAACTGGTCGAACTTGATTACTCCATTGCCCATGCTGCGGACGAACTCATCGTCAAGATTGATCAGAGCGCTGCCAGCACCGCCGCAGTCAGCGCCTTGAAAGACTCTCTCGGCGCGACTGTCCTGAAAACGACAGTGACCATGGGCATTGAACTCTGGAAGATTGATGGCGCGTCACTCCAGTCAGCTGTTGAAACTCTGAACAACAGTCAGATCATCGAATATGTTGAACTGAATTACGACCTGAAGACAGGCGATGTTGAAACCCAGCTCACCCCGGATGACACCCGATATGACGAACTCTGGGGCCTCCACAATACCGGGCAGACAGGCGGAACAGCAGATGCCGACATTGACGCGCCAGAAGCCTGGGACATCACCACCGGCAATTCACATATCGTCGTTGGCGTCACCGACACCGGAGTAGACTACACGCATCCAGATCTGATCAACAACATGTGGGTCAACCCGGGAGAGATCGCCGGAAATGGCATTGATGATGACGGCAATGGCTATGTCGACGACATCTACGGCTACGACTTCATCAATGGTGACGGCGACCCCATGGATGATAACAGCCACGGAACGCACGTCGCGGGCACGATTGGCGCCGAAGGGAATAACAATCTGGGCGTTGTCGGCGTCGCGCAAGACGTCTCGATTGCGGCTCTGAAATTCCTGGGATCGGACGGCTATGGCAGCTCATTCGATGCTGCGCTTGCCGTCGAATACGCCACCATGATGGGCTTTGACATTACCAATCACAGCTGGGGCGGCGGCACTTACAACCAGGTGCTTTACGATGCCATGGAGCTTGCAGGCCAGGTGAACGGCCAGCTTATTATCGCGGCAGCAGGCAACAATTCGCGCGACAATGACGCATTCCCATTTTACCCCTCCAGCTATGATCTTGATAATATCATCGCGGTGGCGGCCACAGATCATAACGACGACCTTGCCTGGTTCTCTCAGTGGGGCGAGACGTCCGTCGATCTGGCAGCACCGGGCGTCAATACGCTCAGTACGGTTCTCAATGGCGGGTATGGCGTAAAGAATGGCACATCAATGGCCACACCTCACGTCGCGGGTGTTGCGGCGCTTCTGAAAGGGTTTGCGCCTTATCTCTCTTACCAGCAAATCAAGGATATCATTCTCGGATCGGCAGATCCGATTGCGTCCCTCGACGGCCTTCTGGTCTCTGGCGGACGCCTGAATGCTTATAATGCATTGCTGGATGTGCCGGAGGCGTCAGCGCACTCTGTCACTGTGGAGGTCGGTCGGACGGCCAACCAGAACAATTTTGGCTTCTTCGGCGGCGCCACCACACTGAACGACCTGATCAAGGGGCTCGACGGCGATGACGTCATCAGTGCTCAGGCCGGAGATGACCGGGTCGAGGCTGGTGAAGGCAATGATGTGGTGCATGGCGACGCTGGCCTTGATACGCTCTATGGCGAGGAAGGCGATGACATCCTGTTCGGCGATGACGGCAATGATGTCCTGTATGGCGGCGTCGGGGATGACCAGCAGTTCGGCGGCGCTGGAGATGACCTCCTCAAAGGTTCAGCCGACGATGACCTGCTCGACGGCGGAACCGGAATCGACACGGTCGACTATAGCGGATCAGTTGAGGGGATCGCCCTCTTCCTTGGCTTCAACGCAGCAGGCGGCTTTGCAGCAGGCGATACGCTGACCAATATTGAAAACGTTCTGGGCACCCGAACCCACGATCTGATCATTGGCGATAATGGCTCAAATACATTCGAGGGTGATCTTGGCAGGGATTATCTCAACGGCCAGGGCGGAAATGACTTCCTCTATGGTTATAACGGCTACGACATTATCGAAGGCGGCGCAGGTGATGATCTCATCGAAGGCGGTCGTCATGACGACGTCCTCACGGGCGGAACAGGGGCGGATATCTTCCTGATGCGCGGCATCACGCATGCAGATACAATCAATGACTTCTCCAAAACCGAGGGTGACACGCTCTGGCTTGCCGAAGTCATACGATTTGCCGACCTCACAATCGAAGATGACGGCGATGGCAATGCACTGATTTCCTGGGCTGGAACGGGTGGACCGCACTCTGTCCTGCTTATCGGCAATGATCCTGCGGATGTTCGCGCCAACTGGTTCACATGGGGAGAGTATACAGGCCCTGCTTCAACCATCGATCTGATGGAGGGCGCTCCTAAGGACAGAGAGATGGCCTATGCCGAAATGATCGACGCAGGTTACGCCCAGCACAGCCTGTCGGATGTCTTCCATATCCAATAGAGACACCGCAGCTGAAACAGGCGTAAATCCCCTGTCAAAGTCTGGCTGTGCGATCAATGTTGATTTTGGCAAATAAGCCAATTGACGACGTGCCATGCTTTGTGATTTATGACCGCTTCCCGAAAGGCAGAGCCTTTTTCCGGTACGGGCGGTTAGCTCAGCGGGAGAGCACTACGTTGACATCGTAGGGGCCACTGGTTCAATCCCAGTACCGCCCACCATTCTTTCCTAAATTCGCGCCAGTGGCGCGAATTTAGGAAAGAATTGTCTTTCATCTGCCTCACGCCGCGTGAGCCACCTCCGGCCCGACGGCAAGTCTGCCTAGTCCGGCAATTTGGCTTCATCCAACCAGAAACGCGTCAGGGAAGATGCAAGCGACTCGTATCCCGAACGGCTATCGGGCTTCTGGACATAAGAATTGGCATGCTTCTGATAGCAGCGGAGCACATCGTGCGGAGAATCAGAGTTCGAGCACATGATCACGGGCATAGCCGTCGTTTTCTCATTCTCCCGGATACGCTCGAGCACCTGTACGCCATCAAGGCCTGGCATGGAAATATCAAGCACAACCATGTCGGGCTTCATCGTCTTGAGTGCATCCAGCCCGGCCTCACCGTCATTCGCACGCTCGATTGTCAGCTCCGGATACGCGTTCTGCAGCGCTGTCGACAGAAGAAAGGCATCAAGGTCATTGTCTTCGACCAAAAGAAGCGATGCAGATGACATAATCCTCTCCTTTGTACCTAGTCTGCTTCTGGCAGGGTCAGGCAGAAACGAGCCCCTGAGGTGAAGTCCGTATCAAGCCAGATTTTTCCGCCAAGACTTTCGATGATTTTGCGGCATGTGGCCAGACCCACGCCATCACCTTCGATTTTTTGTTCGCTTCCGGGCACGCGGCGAAACAGTTCAAAAATGCGCTCGGAATATCGGACATCTACACCCCCGCCATTGTCGGCGACAGATATCAGCAACACGCCATCATTTTGAGCTTCGCAATCGATCCAAATCCTGAGGTCAGGATTGGAGGCATATTTGAGAGCATTCACAATCAGATTGCTGAAAACCTGAAACAACAAGGCCCTGTCTGCCAGAACCGTCCCCAGACCGGTCACCGAAACCTCAGCATTCGCTTCCCTGATATCGGCAGCGAGCTGAGACAGGCAGTCGTTAACGACCATCCCGACATTCAGCGCCTCGACCTGAAGTCCGGCGGATCCAAGTTGCGAGAAATTCCGCAAGGCCTTGATCATAACCTGAGCCTGATCAGCATTCGCCTGTATTTCGTCGATGAAAACTTTCGCCTGTGGGTCTTCGACCAGATAGTCCGTCAGCATTTCAGACAATAAACGTATCGTCCGCAAGGGCGCTTTGAGGTCGTGAGAGACAAGGCTCGCAAAACGCTGCAAATCTTCGTTTCGCTGCTGCACAGCCCTCATCGCTGCATCAAGCCGGATGCGCGCAGCAATGGCTTCTGCAAGGGTCCGAACGAGCTTCAGCTCCGACGGCGTGGGCTCCCGGCTTTTGGTCGACGCCGAGCAAAACACCAGTGCGCTGTCGTTTTGCAGATCAACCGAAAACGGCGCGCCGATCAAACTCTGATAGGGCTGTACCGAGCCAGCCTCAGCACTTAGTTGAAACTCCTTGCTGATGTCTCTGATGCCCATTGCGCGCCCACTGGCACGAAGCGACATGACCACCTCCGTCGGCAGGGGCCGTCTTTCAACGGGCGCATCGTCCTGCCCGGTCTGACGGGCGACACTATAGGTCTGGTCACGCAGATTCAGCTGAAATGCACGTGCGGCATTCACGGCCCGGCAGCCGATCTCCATGGCACCCCGGATAAAGACATCCAGCTCAGCCTGTGTACCCGAAAGTACATTCAGCTCCGCAAGCGCATCGGTAATCCGAACCGTCTCTGACACTTCCACAAAGGTGATTGTGATATAGTCAGGATCGGGTCGCGACACCGAAACCACAACATAGAGATCGAGCTCTTCGGATTTGAAATCAGATTCGAAAACAATCGACTCGCCTGTTTTCGCGACTTCGCAATAATAGGGGAAGGTGAAGTGTTCTCGCAGGTCCGGGAACACGCCCAGCATTGTCTTTCCGACCAGGTCTTCAGGCGAAATACCGTGCGACCGTTTCAGACCCGAATTTGCCGTCAGATATTGAAAATCCACAACGTCGCCAGTCTCGGAAAAGAGCGGTCGAGCCGTTATAATACCAAGAAGACTGGATTCCGTCGTTTCCTGATTGAGCTGCGCAATCCGTTGATCCGACAGATCAACCGGATTTTCAGGCGGCTGCTCCAGCACTATATTGTTTTTGTTCGCGTGCATGCCAAACTCTGTGTACTTAACACCACTTATGATGAACTATCGAAACCAGAGCAACCTTAACAAGTTACAGAACATGGGCGGTTTTTCCCTTGGATAGGATTATGCTGATCGACGACCACTCTGCGATGGGCGTCATTTTCAAAACCATGCTGACAGCGATGGGCTGTGCGCCATCTGATTTTGATTTCTGTCAGGACGTTGAAGCCGCCGTTACATGTCTGAAACAAAATTCTCCCTATCAGGTGATATTCTTGGACCACTCTGTCCCGCCAACATATCATTTTCGGGAGTCCCTGGCTATGATGGGTGAGGTGCGAGGTGACACGCCAATCGTTCTTTTAAGCGGCATGATCCCTCAGGATTTCGGCACTGACGCTGTCGATGCCCGCATAGCTCACTGTATGGAAAAGGATGACCTGTCCGCGAAGAGCCTGTTCGCTCTCCTGAAGTCGCTGGGCGTTCCGCTTGCCTCCTGACATTGTCAGCCGAAGCCGGACAGTCTGAACATCACGGCCTTCGCAAGAGCAGCCGAATCCAACACGCCAGTTGCAAAGCCGGAATGCGCATCGAAGCACGCCTGGGAGCAGCTCAAACCCGCCCTAAAATGGATCATTCATAAGAAAATCGCGATGTGCGAATAAAAAAATTCGTACCTTTTTTGGACCAAGTTGGGTCGCACACAGATCATATGTACCAGCTTGATCTGCTTACTTAATTCCGACGCACACGGACCATTCGCACCTGCAAACCACTGCCGTCGAAGCCTTCAGGGATACTTCAAGAAAATACCGACAAACAGATGGATTTTCAGGGATTTTTCCTGAGCGGACCCTGTTTCGCGGTCGCAACATTGCACGCGAATACGGGCTACCGAAGAGGTTAACTTGTTTAAGCGGGCATCAAAATCGCGCTCTGACAAAAGACATCCTGAAGAAAAATTTGTACAATATTGCAACTTTACGAGGCGCTCGCGAAACGCCTCAAAATTGCATCTGAGCCTTGTGAATTTGCAGCGCTGGTTGTATTAAAAATCCTCCATTAATCCTGAAGGGGGACCTAATGCTTACAAGACTTTTCGCATCCTCATATGCGGCAGTTGGTGATCCGGACAGTCAGCGTTCGCTGACGAAGTTGTTCGACGATGCCCAGCTTTCACCAGGAGCGTTGAATTTCGGCGGAATGGCTGAAGCGGACAGAGCGACAACCTTGTCGATGTTCGACATGGCGTCCGGTTCTGCAGCTCACAACTTCGCATACCGCTCGGCTTTAGGGTCTCTGGAACTCCTTTCAAACTCGATTTCGGTCGCCCCTGAATATATCGACTCAGCTGCACGCCCGGGCGAGAAAAGCAAAGGTCTCGTGGTCGAGACCGGCGAGTATGTGGTGCCGGAAGAATACATCAATGCCCCACCGGCTATGATCAATTTCGATGACCTGTCTGGACATCTCGACCCGATCCCGACAAGTTACATGGGGCTTACCTGGTCCAGCGACTGGTATTACATGGATGGACCACAATACGGTATTGATAACGGTCCTAACGGTTATACGAATGGTACCGTTTCTGCACCCAATGTCGCTTATAACGGCTTCGCTGCACCAGTCGAATTTTCATCAACGACAGACTTCAACCTTTACAGCATTCAGCTTGCATCAGCGTGGGTTGATAACCTTGCTGTCACCATCCAGGCATGGGATGACGGGGTCATGGTCGACAGCCATGTGGCAACCGTCGACACGACTGGATCTTCTCTCGTCATTCTGAATTTCAATTCTGTCGATCGCGTCACCTTCGACTCAGGATTCGTTAGCCAGTTTGCGCTGGATAACCTCATGTTCGATGTCGATCCCGGCGAAATTCGCGGTCGTCTTTTCAATGACCTGAACGAAGACGGTGTCCGTCAGGGCAATGAAAGCTACCTCTCTGGTCGAACAGTCTTTATCGACATGAATGAGAACGGCTTGCTGGACGAAGGTGAAGCAACAGCAACAACAAACGCAAACGGGTTGTATCGTTTTCTGGACGTCAATCCGGGTAACTACACCGTCCGTCAGATACTCCCTGACTACTGGGCGCAAACCTCTCCATTCGGGTACGACTTCAGTTATGTCATGGAAACCAGCGATGATCCAGGTGGCCCGTCGCACGTCTGGAACCCAATTCATACCATGGGCACGGAAATTTTCCTCGGCGACGATGACTACACAAATGTTGCATTGCCGTTCCTCTTCCCGTTCTTCGAGGAAAATCAGACAGAAATTTACATTTCATCTAACGGCTTTCTGACGTTCTCGGCGTCCAGCGCGTCAACATACACCAACACAAGTCTTCCGGATGCGAGCGCTCCGGACGGCATGATCGCTGCATATTGGGACGACCTCGACCCAAGCTCTGATGGGCGCATGCACTATTACCACGATGTAGCGAATGACCGCTTCATCATCCAGGTTCTTCAGGTGCCAAATTTCGGCACGACCAATATTATGTCGTACCAGACCATTCTTTATGAAGATGGCACGATAGAATATCAGTATCGTGTTGTTCAGGAAGATGGTGACGGCGCGACAATCGGTATCGAGAATATCAGCAACACTGAGGCGGTACAGTACAGCTTCAATGAAGATGGCGCCATTCACAATCAGATGGCCATCACCTTCACGCCGACCTACACACCGACCGACCCGAAAGGCGTTGCTCAAGACGTGACGGTGGAGCCTGGCGAAATTGCTGGTGACAATGATTTTGGTTCGATCAATGTCAGCGGCACCACCGGCAATGTGACCGGTCGTGTCTGGCATGACTGGAACGAGAATGGACTTTACAACTCCAATCTTGAGCCGGTGATGGAAGATATCTTTGTCTTCGTTGATGAGAACGGCAATGGCCGCTGGGATATTGGTGAAGGATATGACCTCACCAATCAAAACGGCATCTACCGCATCACATCCATCGACCCTGGCAGTTACGATGTCTACGCAGAAATGCCGGACGGAACATGGGAACGCTGGCATCAGACATCGCCTGTTAGTCAGCCGCTTTCTCAATCAGTTGATACAGGTCCGGAACTCACTGTCGCTGACCGCAAGGCCATGATGACGGCGATTGCGGCTGATCAGGGCAAAGGCGTTTCAATCGAAGCCGACTTCAGCCTCGATCACGTTGCGAACCAACTGATCGTCAAGCTCAATCAGGACAGTGCCAGCGCTCAGGCCGTCAACTCCTTGATGGAAAGCATGGACGCAACCGTTCTGAAATCCTCCGTCACGATGGGGATCGAAGTCTGGCAGATCAACGGTGCGTCCCTCGAGTCTGCGCTTGAAACGCTGAACGCAAGCGCTGCGATTGACTATGCGGAGCTCGATTATATCCGCTCGGTTGACTACACATCTGTCGACTTTGTTCCGAATGATACCCGGTTCGACGAACTCTGGGGCATGAACAATACAGGCCAGACAGGCGGCACACCCGACGCTGATATCGACGCTGTTGAAGCCTGGGATCTTGCAACCGGCAGCAGCAGCATCATCGTCGGCGTCATCGATACAGGTATCGACTACACGCACCCTGACCTCGTGAATAACATGTGGATCAACACAGGTGAGATAGCCGGCAACGGTATCGATGATGACGGCAATGGTTATGTCGATGACATCTACGGCTTCGACTGGGTCAACAATGATGGCGACCCGTTCGACGACAATGAGCACGGCACGCATGTCGGCGGCACAATCGGCGGCGAAGGCAATAACAGCCTTGGTGTCGCTGGTGTGAACCACGACGTCAGCCTCATGGCATTGAAGTTCCTCAATGCATCGGGCAGTGGTTCGACATCCGACGCGATTTTCGCTGTTGAGTATGCGACCATGATGGGCGCCAACCTCACCAATAACAGCTGGGGTGGCGGCGGCTTCAGCCAGGGCCTTTATGACGCCATTGAGGCAGCGGGTCTCGTTGGCGACGCGCTGTTCATCGCTGCCGCGGGCAATCATGGCAGCAACAATGACACCTTCGACTATTATCCAGCAAACTACGACCTGGATAACGTGATCACTGTTGCAGCGACAGATCACAATGATCTGCTTGCAGGCTTCTCAGGTTATGGTCCGGTGAATGTCGATCTGGCCGCGCCAGGTGTCAGCATCCTCAGCTCTGTTCCAGGTGGCGGATACGCCTCTTTCAACGGCACATCCATGGCGACACCTCACGTCGCAGGTGCGATTGCGCTCATGCTGAGCGTCAACCCTGGAATGTCCTTCCAGGAAGCCAAAGCACACGTCATGGCAACCGTTGACCCATTGGCGAACCTCAATGGCGTGGTTGGTTCAGGTGGCCGCCTGAACCTCTTTAACGCTATTGATCAGCTTGGCCCCGGCCCTGTTCCGCACACAGTGGATATTTTCGCGGGTCAGACCGACAATAACAACAACTTCGGTATCGCTGGCGGCGCAACCGGCATTGATGACGATATTCTCGGTACGGGTGCAGGCGATGTCATCGACGGCCTTGCAGGTGACGACATCATCGATGGCGATAGCGGTGAAGATACGCTGCTTGGCAATAATGGTGACGACATCCTTCTTGGCGGTGCCAATGACGACTTCCTCGATGGTGGCCGTCACAACGACATCCTTGATGGTGGTGAAGGCGACGACATCATGCTCGGCGATCTCGGCATCGACCTGCTGATTGGCTCTCCGGGCGCGGACAACATGAATGGTGGCGGTCAGACTGACACAGTCGATTACAGCGGCTCCGCTGACTCTGTTGCGGTTATTCTGGACGGATATGGCATTGGCGGTTTCGCCGATGGTGACAGCCTTGTCGACATCGAGAATGCGATCCTGACAGACTCCCACGACATGTTGTTCGGCAATAACAGCAACAACATTGTCTGGGGCGGAATTGGTCAGGATTACATTGTCGGACTCGGCGGCAGTGACATCCTCTACGGCGAGTTTGGACACGACACGCTGTTGGGCAACACAGGCAATGACATCCTCGAAGGTGGTCGCCATGACGACTATCTCGAAGGTGGCCTGCATGCTGACACCTTCCTGTATCGCGGTATCACACATCACGATACGATTGGTGATTACAGCAAGACTCAGGGTGATACCCTCTGGCTTGCTGATGTCACTCGTTTCGCGGACCTGACGATTGCGAACAACTCAGACGGGGACGCAGTTGTTTCCTGGAACAGCGGTGCCAACTCTATCACCCTGATCGGTCATGATGCCGCTGATGTTCGGGCCAACTGGTTCACATTTGGCTCCTATACCGGTCCAGCAGCTGTCGCAGGTGGTGTTGAAACCAACACTGACCCTCTGACACTCGCCATGGAACGCTATGCACAACTGGACGATACGGTCGTAACGCACGTATCGCCAATTGATGGATCTGAATGGCAAATCGCCTGATCTCAGGCCCAGATCAAAATCCGGAAAGGGCTCTCCTCGCGGGAGCCCTTTTTCATTTGCCCGGGCGAATACACGGAGAGATCAGTGTTAACTCTCCTTTTCACTTGAATGTGTATACCGGGTTTGCAACAACAGAAAACCTGATAAAACGCGGCGCTCACCGATGAATTCTGTGGTCCGTCGGTATCAAGAAGTGTGAGTGGGGACAATTTTGACTGATTTCGGAAACGAGAACGCCGAAATACCGCGTGAGCCGGAAAAGGCTGATGAGGCTCCAGCTTTGTCTGGCGTCCGGAAGGGTATGAAGCGCTATTTCGGACTGGCTTTCATTCTTTCTCTCGCGGCTAACATTCTACTGCTCGTTTCACCGCTCTACATGATCCAGGTCTATGACCGGGTTCTTTCGTCTGGTTCCTACAGCACACTTCTCTCGCTCAGCATCGTCGCGGTCTTCCTTCTGGCGGTTTATGCTTTTGCTGAGGCTGGGCGTCGTCGCGCGCTGGCTGTTTACGGGCGCAAGACCATCGACCGTGAGTTCAAGCGTCTGGCCTCATGGTTGCTCACACGTGAGCGCCTGAAAGCCAAAAACCCGCAGGAGGTTCCGAACCTGCAGGATGTGACGCGCGTTCAGACCTCACTGACCGCTGGCACCATCCTGCCATTCTTTGACCTGCCGTTTTCGCCCCTCTTTCTGCTTCTGATGTTCCTCCTGCACCCGCTTGTCGGCATTGTCGGTCTGATTGGCGCTGTTGTGCTGATCATCATCGCCTTCACATCAGAGAAGCTGACTTCGAAGAAGTTTCAGGCGGATCAGAAAAACGAAAGCGAAGCCAACAACTTCATGGCCGAGGTTGGCCGGTCCGCGAACGCACTCATCGCCATGGGCATGCGCAACCGTCTTCTCGACCGCTGGAGCGGGTTGAAAAACACGGCTCTGGATTCTGGCCTCTCGACATCGTCATTCGCGGGTCTTCTCTCGGGCCTGTCGAAAAGCATGCGCCAGATCCTTCAGACTATCGTTCTGGGCGTCGGCGCATATCTGGCACTCGGCCAGGAAATGTCTCCAGGCGGTATTGTTGCCGGCTCTATCGTCATGGGCCGCATGCTGGCACCAATCGACCAGATCGTCGGCGGCTGGAAACAACTGGCGCTCGCTCAGCAGAGCTGGAAAAAGATCCGCAAGTTCAGCAAGGAAATCCCTGAAGAACAGCCAGAAGAAGACTTTCGCGTCTCGGAAATCACCACCGGCCTTGTTTGTCAGAATGTCTCTGTGGGCCCGCCTGGCGCAATGCGCCCAGTGCTCAACCCGTTCAACCTGACCGTCAATCCTGGCGAAGTCGTCATGATTGTTGGTCCGATTGGATCGGGCAAATCGACAATCCTGCAAACTCTGTCAGCTGCCTGGCCCGCAATGGGTGGCGAGATCACGCTTGGAAACCGCGCAATGGCCAGCTGGGCGGATGAAGACCGCGGTCGCTTCGTTGGTTATCTGCCTCAGAAAACCGAGCTCCTGCCGGGTACAATTGCCGAGAACATCGCCCGCTTCGAGCCGGGAATGGATGAACAGGTAGAAGCGACTGCCAAGGCCTTTGGCTTCCATGAACTCTTCATGTCGCTTCCCGAGGGCTATTCCACCGTCGTTGGCGACAGCGGTCAGCAGCTATCTGCAGGCCAGAAACAGTCGATCGGGCTCGTTCGAGCATCTTTTGGCGATGTGAGACTGCTCCTTCTCGATGAGCCGACTGCCAATCTGGACCTTGGCCTTGCCAATCGGTTTGTCGCCGCACTCAAAAAGCTTCAGGCCAATGGTGTTGCGACTGTCATCACGACGCATGACATGCGGCTTCTGCCATTTGCCGATAAGGTCTTCACCACGAAAGACAGATCGCTCGTTCAGACCGAGAATCCAACCAATAAGAGCCAACCGCTCCGTACGGTTCCAAGTTCCGGAGGTGCCCAGTCATGAGCAAGACGAAATCTGGCGGCTTCGACCCGTGGCTAACCGTTGAAATTGGCGTTGTCCTCCTTGGACTTGGCGGCTTTCTGCTCTGGGCTTTCTTTGCGCCGCTGAAAGAAGGCGTTGCCACCAATGGTCAGATCATTGTCGAGCAGAACCGCAAACAATTGCAGCACCTTGAAGGCGGCATCGTTCAGGCAATTTATGTCAGAGAAGGTGACACCGTAGAAGAAGGCGATCTTCTTTACGAAATCGACGCGCTTGCCGTCACCTCCAATCGCGATCAGCTCGCTCTGCAACGCGCCGCTTATCTGGCGAACACTGAGCGCATCACCGCGCTTCTCAGTGGTGAAACTGAGCTTGAGTTCGAGACTGACGACACCTGGAATGTCGCTGATATTCAGGCCGACTCCATTCGCCGTGAACAACTCAACCTGTTCAGAGAACAGCGCCAGACGCTTAATTCTCAGATCGATCTGCGACGTCAACGCATTCAGAGCATGCGCGTCGGCGCTCAACAGCGCGAACTCCAGATTGATGCCATCGATGAGAGCATTGTCGCGCTCGATGAGGAACTGGCGCTGACACGCCGCCTCGTCGAAGAACAGCTCGCGCCAGCAACTGATGCGCTCCGCCTGACGCGTGAGAAATCCCGTCTGTCCTCAGAAAAGGCAGATCAGGAAAAACAACGCCTCGAAATCGGTTCTCAGATCATGGAAATCGAAAAAGAGATTTTTCAGATCGAATCTGAATTCCGCGAGCGTCTGTCGACCGAACTGGTTGAGACCCGTAATGAGATCGCCAAGGCGGATGAACAGCTGAAAGCGATTGAAGATGCGGTTTATCGCTCCCGCGTTCTCGCGCCGAGTTCCGGCAAGGTCATGAATGTGATGTTCACAACGATTGGCGGCGTCGTCAAACCAGGCGAGCCGATGCTGGAAATTGTCCCCGAAGATGCCGGCAACTGGGCGACCGTTCAGATCCTGCCGAACGACCGCGAAACCATTTCCGAGGGCATGGATGTCCGCGTGCGCCTGTCTGGCTTCCAAAGCTGGCTAACAGACGATATCCGCGGCACGGTGACAAACGTCAGCGCAGACCTGAAGCAGGTTCCCGAAGCCAATATCAGCTATTATGAGGCACGCATTCTGCTGAACGACGAAGACCTGCAGAGCAGCAACCTTCCGCCGCTTCAGCCGGGTATGCCTGTCAGCGCCTTCGTCGCGTCAGGTCAGGAAAAAACGCTGGCTGAATACCTCGTCGAACCGATTGCAGCACATATCAGAAAGGGTCTGGCCAGTGGTTAGGTCTCTAAAACCCGGTTTGCCGGGACTTCTGGGCGGTCTGGCACTTCTTCTGACATCACAAGCGCCTGCACAGGCCCAGGAACAATGCCTCACCATTGATGAAGGCATTCTGGTTGCAACCGAGATCAGTCCTGAGCTCATGGCTGCGCAAAGTCAGATCGAACAGGCCGAGNATCAGGTTAAAGGCGCGCGTGCTCAAAAGCGCCCTCAGGCGAATGGGTTTGTGCGCGCAGGCTATGGCGACGGATCTCTGCTTAATGCGCAGCTCGACAACCAATATGGTGTCGAGCTCAGCTATAATCTCTGGGATTTCGGGCGCACGAAATACAATGTCCGCAGCGCCAAGGCCGGAGTCGAAGCCCGCAAGGCCAGTCTTGAAAACACCCAGCGCCAGGTGGTGAAGGCCTACTTCCGCGCCCTCATTCGGCTTCGCACAGCCAGAGAAATGCAAACCGTCTATCAGGCGCGGCTCGATACGCTGAAAGAACGCCTGGAAATTGCCGACCGCCAGCTGGAAAACCGCACCATCACGCTCATGGAGCACAGCCGTCTTCATTCCGAAGCCGCCCTCATGCAGCTGAATCTGACTGATGCTAAGGGTGAAGAAACTCGTGCACGCCTGTTCGTCCAGCGTTTGCTTCACACAGACGGGGTCTGCGTCGAAACGGCTGAAGTCCCGACCTATCTGTCCGGCAATCGCTTCGTGTCGTTGGAAGACTTCATTTTCGACATGGAAGATGATCCGGAATATGCCGCGCTGAAAGCAGACACCGAAGCCGCCCGCCTGGCGCTGAAATCGGCAAAGCGCGAATGGCTGCCGAGCATCAATGCATCCGGTTATGTCAGCGAACTTTACAATGATTTTCGTGACGATTTCGAATATCGCGACCGGTTCGGCATTCAGGTCTCCGTCCCGCTTTATGATGGCGGAACCCGCTCCAGCGAAGTTGGCCGCCTCAACTCTCGCTATCGCCAGCTCGACCAGCAGCTATCTGCCCTCGAAAGCGACATCCGGACCGAACGCAACACCTATTGGGAAAGCTATGAAGTCCTGTCAGACAGCTTATCCGCGTCTGAGGATGCCCGCCTGAACGCAGAGACCTATGTCAATGCGACGCGGCGGAGGTTCGACCTTCAGGCAGGCACAGTTGATGAGCTTCTCAACGCAGAAGAACGACTCGTTCAGCTTCAGATCCGAAGCATCAATCTGGAGTCCGAGCTTCTGAACACAGCGATTGAGCTGGTTCGTCCGGAAGTCTTTACTGTCGAATAAGCCGGGCTATCTGGTCGAGTTTCCATCAAAATTGAAGCAATAAGGCCATCTACAGGTTTCTAAAGATGCCAATTGCAACATTTTCGCGTACCTTTGAACCTACACGCTAATCGGCGCAGGGCTGAAAGTCGGAAGGCTTTCGTAAGGGGGATGAAAAATGCTTACACGTGAAAGACTGGCGCAGGCGCGCCTTGATGTGACCACAGACGCGCTTGCCGACCTGAACTTCCGGCTTTCTGGCAACACCACTCCGGTTCCCTCTCAATCCGCCCTCCCCGCAGGCGCACTCTTCGCCAGCAGCAGCGCTGACACGTCTTCTGCTGAAAGTGCTGAAACAGTTGCGGCGACATCCGGTCCGTCAATTGCCATCAATGCGCAGACACTCACCTTTGAGGACTTTGATACTGACGCCAATGGTGGTGGCCCTGTGCTGACAGAATACGCCAACCTGACATGGAGCAACGCCGTCGTCATAGCGCCCGCCGATTTCCCATACACGAACGCCTTTCCCAATGGCCTGACCAGCGGCACGAATCTCGTGGCCAATAAGTTTGCGGCAAACGCAGTGGAAATCACGTCTTCGTCTGATTTCAACTTCGTCTCGGCCAATTTCATCTCTGCAGCGCGCGATGGCATGACCATCACAATGGAGTTTTTCGACGATGGAGTGAGCGTTGGTGCTGCTGGCTTCAACATTGATACATTCGGCCCGGTAAACACGCCTTTTGTCGCAGTGAACTCAATTGATCGCATCGTCATCACGGCATCAGGGGGCACCTTAAACTCCAACTATGACCCAGCATTGAATAACACGTTTTTCGGCATTGATGACCTTGTCGTTGAGACAACCGGCGAAATTCGCGGTCAGCTGTTTGATGACGTCAACGGAAATGGCGTGCGCGAAGGAACTGAAGCCCGCCTGGAAGGCCGCACCGTATATATCGATGCAAACGGCAATGGTCTTCTGGACGAAGGCGAACAGACAGCCATCACCGCATCGAACGGGATCTATCGCTTTCAGGACCTGCTTCCCGATACTTATATCATTCGTCAGATTTTGCCGGAGTCTCATGAAACGACCTCTCCTACTCCGACATTTTTCAGCCACTATCTTCAGGAGAGCGGGAACGATCTGAACGGCCCGTCTCATGAATGGTCAACAATTGTTGGCGTCGGAACGGCGGTAACGCTCGGCGATGACAGCTCTGCGTTGGTCACCCTGCCATTCACCTTCGAATTCTGGGGCCAGGAAGAAACTCAGGTCTACATCTCATCAAATGGGTTTCTGACGTTTGATGGCGCAGACACCACCGACGTGACAAACACCGATCTACCCAATGCAGCTTTAGGTGAACCCAATGGAATGATCGCGCCCTTCTGGGATGACCTTAATCCTGTTAATGATGGTGGCTCTGGAGAGGGATATGTTTACTATCACTCAAATTCTGAGAGAACTGTAATATGGTATAATAATGTTCAGCATTGGCCAACTAATTTTGAAGACAGTGCCTACGATTTTCAAATTGTTATATATGCGACAGGAGAAATCAGATTAAACTATAGAAATATGGAGGGTGACACCAACTCCGCAACAATTGGAGTTCAAGATTCCTCTGGAGATAATGGATTATTGGTTAACTATAATTACTCCTTAGTTGAAGATGAATATTCAATTTTAATTAATAGAATGCCATCATGGTTAGAGGTTTCCCCATTGGATGGAACGGTTGCACCTGATGATGTATCTGAAGTTTTTCTTAATGTTTATTCTACAGGGTTGCTACCCGGTGAGTACAGCTATGACCTTGAGATTAAAACCAATGACTACGAAAATGCACTGATTACAATCCCTATATTTTTAAACGTATTGGAGAATTCATGCGGCGGTTGGTCAATGGGAGATCTGAATCAGGACAATGTGTTAAATGTATTAGATGTTACAATTATAATTAATATAGCATTAGAACTAATTGATTCTGATGAATGCCAAACTCAAGCAGCCGATTTAAATGGCGATGGTGTTGTCAATATTGCCGACTACGAGCTCCACTTCGGTTTGCCACCTGGCCAACCGCCGTTCTCCCCATTGACCTTTGACGAATGGGTGTCGGGTCCTAGTGCAGCAGACTTTAATGGGGATGGTATCGTCGAGTTTTTTGATTTCGATATTTTCGTTTGGTTGAATGGTCCGGATGTGGCGGATCTGAACAACGACTTCATCGCCGACG
>NZUJ01000117.1 GCA_002701295.1 Ponticaulis sp.
TTGTATGCTCGTACCTGTCGTGGACGTCACTGCATTCTCCGTCGTCAAAGCCATTGAACGTTGGATCACGACATTCGGACCGCCAAAGTCGATGACAATGGTCTGGATGTCTGCAGACTTGTCCGCGCCGGCCAGTTCAGTCGTGCGCACCTCGCTCATGCGCCGCGCCAGACATTCCGGCGTGACCTTCATGTTCAGAAAGCCCGGACCCGCGACGGAAATATCCGCGATATCCGGATGTGACTTCAGGTGTTCGACGAGTTCAGTGGCAATCTCGCGCGGATTGCGACGGGCTTGTTTGCCCGCAATCATTGCGCCATTGCACTGATAATCTGCCAGATCAGGACGATCGGCGCGACGGACCGCGCCAAGTTTCGTCTCCAATCCCAAAGCCTCGAACGCCTGCCCACAGGCAATTGACAGCTCGGACGCGATGTCCGTCATTTTTTAGCCCCTGATTTTGTTAGGTCTGCTTACCGGGTTTGCAGCAGGAAGCGACGACCCAATTCATTGAACTCGAGCTGTTCTGGTGTGAGCTCAAATCCAACAAGCACTTCAAAGTTCGCACCTGAAATCGTTTCGTCGGCGCGCGGAATAGTGATTCGGCCAATTGCCTCTTCACGCATGGTCAGCGTTTCACCCGGACGGAAAGTCACTTCGATCGGATAGACTTCCTTTGTAATCACTGCGCGATTGGTTCGTGTGACAGCCACAAAGTAATTGTAAGTCTGCGTGTTCGACGTCGCCGCAGCGCCCTTGCCGAAGGCGAAATCGATTTCCAGCTGCGCTTCAATCGGATTATCATCAAGATAACGACAGAACAGGCGCACGCCATTGATTTCACCGGTATATGCGATGTTCGTATACTGATCGCCCTGCCCGTCCAGCATAACGACACGCTGCGCCTCATACACAGAACCAGCCGCAGGACACGGGCCCTGGTTCGGGCGACTATCAAGCGTCGAACAAGCCGTCAGGAACAAGGATGAAGCCGCAAGGGCCGAAAACACTTTAAGATGCACGGAAGACCACTCCTTGGCCGTTTTCTCTGGGATTACCATCTGATAGACGGTTGATAACGGTGCATTGCCCGACTGGCAACGTCGCAATGTACTGAGTGAACAAGAGGTAATGAGCCAGCATGCTCCCAATCACCATCAGATTGTGTGCGCCACGCGGATTTTGCGCCGGCGTAGACAGAGCGATTCAGATCGTTGAAGAAGCCCTTCGCAAGTGGGGGCCGCCCGTCTATGTCCGTCACGAAATCGTTCATAATGCGCATGTTGTCGAGGGTTTACGGCAGAAAGGCGCTGTGTTCGTCGAGGAATTGACCGATTGCCCGGATGACAGACCTGTTGTCTTTTCAGCTCACGGCGTGCCGAAGTCCGTACCTGCAGAAGCCAGTCAGCGCGACATGCTCTATGTCGATGCGACCTGTCCACTCGTGTCAAAAGTTCATGTTGAAGCTCAAAAACATTTCGACGCCGGGCGGGATATTCTGCTGATTGGTCACGCCGGTCATCCGGAAGTCGTTGGTACGATGGGTCAATTGCCGGAAAATGCGATTCGCCTGATCGAAACACCAGCTGACGCCGCAGACATTGAGGTCGCGGACGCGGCAAACCTCGCTTTCGTGACGCAGACCACCCTTTCGGTCGATGACACGTCAGAAATCATCGAGGTTTTGCGTAGTCGGTTCCCGGAGATTGCCGCCCCTCACAAAGAAGACATCTGCTATGCCACGACCAACCGACAGGACGCCGTGAAAGCCATGGCTGCTGGCTCGGATCTGGTGCTTGTGATCGGCGCAGAGAACTCTTCCAACTCCAAGCGCCTGGTCGATGTTGCTCTTCGGGCCGGAGCGCGGGATGCACGCCTGATCGCTTCGGCAGACTTCATCGACTGGGACTGGATGGAAGGTGTGGCGACACTCGGCATCACCGCTGGTGCCAGCGCGCCGGAAATTCTGGTGGAAGATCTGATCGCAGAATGTCGGAAACGGTTCGAGGTTCGCGTTGAAGATGTTCGCGTCACCGATGAAGACGTTGTGTTCAAACTGCCTCGGGTTCTGGCGGAATAAAAAACGGAGCCAATCGGCTCCGTTTCATGTGTTCGATTATCTGGTCAGCCAATTATTCAACGCTGAGGCTGACTTCGTCGACCTTCAGCGCAACGCCGTCAGCAACCGAGATGCCGACCCAATCACCATTGTCGTCATCACCTTCTTCGATTGTATAGGTGAATGAAAAGGTTTCTGGGGTGGAACTCGCTTCAAACTCGTTCCAGCCTGAATTTCCTTTTCGGTTTGTGGTGTAGGCCACAAGGAATGGTGCCGGAGAATCTGTTGCAGAGCTGGCCGTGACAGAGACAACGAGGGTCAAACCGGAAAGATCCGCTTCAGCCGGCAGACCAAGGTGCAAGCGGGCACCCGTGGTGTTTCGACCGGACACATCTTCACCATCTGCAATACGGTTCAAGACGGCAGAATCCCCATCAGGTGTGACACCGATCAAGTCAGACGCGCGCAGTTCGCTACCGGTCCAGGTCGTTTCAACCATGGAAGCTGATGCCATTGGGCGTCCCGTTGGCGCCACAGTGCCGGCGGTTGTCGCTGGTGGTGTCGCAGCAGTTTCGGTTTCTGTTTCTGATCCGCCACAAGCAGCCAACAATACAGACAGCGAAACGGCAGCCAGTGAAATTCGAAGCATATTTATCCCTCTCTTCTGGACAGTCTCTTCTAGGATCGACGGTATTCCGTACGCAACCGAAGAAAAGGTTGTAGGCGCATTTATCCTGAAATGGTCACCAAATACCCAGAATTGGTCACAAACACAGGCCGCATTATCAAGTAAGTTCACGCATGAGATGTTCTGGCAAAGATCGTCTCTTGTATTGGTTGAACAGCTCGCTAGTGTCCGCCAATGGCTGTTTACACTGAAGTCGATGACGACGACCTGAATGCATTTCTGAAAAACTACGCGATCGGCGAAGCGGTGGCGTTCAAAGGTATTGCGGAAGGCGTCGAAAACTCAAATTTCCTTCTCGAAACAACGACCGGACGGTTCATCCTGACGATTTATGAGAAGCGCGTAAATGCAGCTGATCTTCCCTATTTCATGGGCGTCATGGATGAGCTTGCGCATGCCGGTTTTCCGGCACCTCAGCCCGTGCGAGGCACAAACGGAGAAGCGCTTCAGGAACTTCTGGGCAGACCTGCTGCCATCGTGACGTTCCTGAAAGGCATGTCTCCGCGCAAGCCAACTGCAGATCAATGCCGCCAGATCGGCGCCGCTATGGCACGGCTCCACCTCGCGCTCGGCGAATCCGAATTAAATCGGGAAAATTCGCTGTCGATCTCGTCCTGGTCAGATCTTTTTGAAGGCCGTGAATCCGTCGCTGCCGGGCTCGCTCCGAATCTGGCGTCACTCATCGAAGGTGATCTTGAGCGACTGCACGCCCAATGGCCGAACCCCAAAGACGTACCGAATGGGATCATTCACGCAGATCTGTTTCCCGACAATGCCTTCTTCCTGGGCGAGCATTTTTCGGGCGTGATCGACTTTTACTTCGCCTGCAATGATATGCTCGCATATGATGTGGCGATCGCAATCAATGCATGGTGTTTCGAGGGACGTGGCGAGTTCAACCTAACCAAGGGGCGCGCTCTGCTGGCCGGATATGCCTCTGAGCGAACTTTCACGCCAGCGGAGGTCAAAGCCCTGCCCGCACTGATCCACGGAGCAGCAATGCGGTTTTTCCTGACCCGTCTTGTCGACTGGACGGACACGCCAGCTGATGCACTCGTGCGCCCCAAGAACCCTCTGGAATATGCAGAAAAGCTCGGCTTTCACCGACTGGCCCATTCCGTCGAAGATTATGGCTACGCGCCCTGATCTGATCCTGTTCTTGCCTCGATACTGTTGAATGCTCATCATGAAGCGCATGCACAGCCTTTGGGGGACGGCTTTTGACTATTGATACCAGCACCTACCGCGCGATTGCTGCAGACCGGGCACCCGACATGTTTGGGCGGCCACAAAAGGTGATCAGGAGAAACAGGCTTGCCTGTGTGGTGAGCGCTGTTCTGTCTGTTTTGTTAGTTTCAGCCGTAACCTTCATTTTGGTGATGGCCTGGAATCTGATTGCTATCGCATCGGATAATGATGTTTCCGAACTGAACAGCAGGCTTGGTCTCTCCGATCAGGATTTTTTCGAAGGCGTCGGTTTTGCGGCCATGCTTTCAGGGTTCAACTTTTTTGTCTCTCCGATCGTCATACCGGTTACTCTGGCTGTGTTGAGCCAGACCACCGGTCGCCTGCCACATCGCGGCATTTCGAGACTGAAGGCCTATATGACCACCACTGCAGTGACAGGCGGGCTTCTGGTTGGACTAACATGCACGATCGCGACCATGAGCATTCTCAGTGATCAAGCTGGCAGCCACCCCGCCGATACTTTCATGGCTGCACTTGGCGGATTTACTGGCGGCCTAGTGATTGGGCTGATTGCGGGGGTTGGCGTTGGCGCGATTCACTACATGATCGTGCGCCCGAAAGCGCAGCTGGAAAATCGTGACCACAGCATTGCGGATCAGTTCTAGGAAAGGCCCTGATGGCAAAAACAGTCGAAATCTGGACGGATGGTGCCTGTTCGGGAAATCCCGGGCCGGGCGGCTGGGGCGTGCTCATGAAAAGCGGCAAGCACGAGAAAGAGCTGCACGGTGGTGAACCTGAAACGACCAATAACCGCATGGAGCTGATGGCGGCGATTATGGCGCTCGAAACGGTGAAGCCCGGCAATGACGTCACGCTGCACACAGATTCCACTTACGTGAAGGATGGCCTCACCAAATGGATCCATGGCTGGAAGCGGAATGGGTGGAAAACAGCTGCAAAAAAGCCGGTCAAGAATGCCGATCTCTGGGTTCGGCTGGAGGACGCCGCCAACCGCCACAAGAACCTCACCTGGAAATGGGTGAAAGGTCATGCTGGCGATGAAGGCAATGAGCGGGCCGACGAACTGGCCCGCATGGGATGTGAGAGCGTTGCGGGCGGCTAGCGCCCGCCTGCCCTGAAGAACTTCTTAGAGTGATTTCAGCATATAGTCGGCGCTGGACACTTCAAAGCTGGGGCCTTCCTCAACGTTCAGCTGGGTGACCTTGCCATCTTCAACGACCATGGAATAGCGCTTGGAGCGGCTACCCATGCCAAAGCCTGAGCCGTCCATTTCAAGGCCGAGCGTTTTTGCAAAAGTGCCATTGCCGTCAGCCAGCATAACGACATCTTCGCCAACAGACTGATCTTTGCCCCAGGCATCCATCACGAACACATCATTCACCGATGTGCAGGCAATCTTTGTAATACCCTTAGAACGCAGTTCGTCGGCTTTTTCCTTGAAGCCCGGAAGGTGTTTTGCTGAACAGGTCGGCGTGAAAGCGCCAGGCACAGCGAACAGGGCGACTGTCTCGCCCGCGAAAAACTCCTTGGAGCTTACGGGCTCTGGGGCATTCGCACCCATTGTCATGAATGTTGTCTCTGGCAGCGTGTCACCAACGGAAATGCTCATGGAAGGCTCCTTCATCTTCTGCAACAAGACTTAGGTGTTGGGTGGTGTGAAAACCAGTCGCAAAAGATTGAGTTTGTCAGTTTTCTTCGCAGGGGACTTGATGAAGTTCCGAACTAGGTAGACCATATGGAACACAGACAGGAGACTCCATGGAACTTGACGAATGTGAAGGACTGACAGGCAAGCTTCTGGTCGCCATGCCCGGCATCGACGATGACCGGTTCTCCAGAACGGTCATTCTGCTGTGTGCTCACAGTGATGAGCACGCCATGGGCATTGTGCTGAACAAAACCATGATGAACCTGACGCTGAACGAATTGTTCGACCAGCTGGATGTCACGATAGAGGGCACTGTTTCAGAAGCCCCGATACTGAAAGGCGGTCCGGTCGGCACAGATCGGGGATTTGTCATTCATTCCGAAGACTTCGAAAGCACCGGGGCCACAATCGCCATTGCCTCTGGTCTGCGTCTCACCGCAACCAAGGAAGTCCTCAGCGCCATGGCGTCTTCTGAACCACCAGCCAGATCACGGCTGGCGCTCGGCTATTCTGGCTGGGGCCCGCAACAGCTCGAATCTGAGCTGAAGCAGAATGTATGGTTGGTCGTCGATTCTGACGAAGAGATCATTTTCGACACGGACTTCGAACAAAAATGGGAAAAAGCCCTGAGCAAGCTCGGGATTTCACCAGACCGCCTGCAGGGCGGAGGCCATGTCGGCAGCGCCTGACGGGCCGCGATCAGATACCCAGGTTTGACAGACTGTTCTGACTGATCAGGAAACGCTTCGCTTTGTCCCGCGTCATCGGATGAGCATAGGCAAAACCCTGCACATAGTCGCATTCAATGCTGCGCAGGAACTGAACCTTCTCGAAGTCCTCAATCCCCTCGGCAGTGACGGTCATATCGAGCGAATGAGCAAGTTGGGTCATGGTCGACAGAATGGCGTCAGTTCTCGGCGTGCCCGCCAGTCTGGTGAGGTGAGGATCGAACTTGATGCCGACTGCCGGAATAGCTGACAGCCAGGCGAGTGAGGAATGGCCCGAACCGAAATCATCAAGCACCAGGGCCACACCCGACGCTTGCAGGGCCGTCGCGGCCGCAACACCTGCATCGAAATCACGTAGTGCCATCTGCTCGGTCAGTTCCAGCCTTAGGCTGTTCACGGGAAAGCGGTCTGCAGCGACCAGTTCGTCAATCCGGGTCAGTACATCCGCGCGAAACAGATCAGCGCCAGTCAGATTGACCTGCACAAAGAGTTTGAGTTCGGGGAAATCCTGCCACCAGTCCGCCAGTGCGTTGGCAGATTGTGTCAGCATTTCCACGGCCAATCCTGAATTCGATAGGGGACTGGCTTGCCCCGTGAAGTCACTGGCATGTTGCAACTTGCCCTCTGAACTTCGCCATCTGGCAAGGGCCTCAAACCCAGCAATCGAGCCATCAGACAGGCGAATGATCGGCTGGAATACGGCTTCGAGCTGCGACTCAGATGCGGTGTAATGTTCAGCCTGACTGACAAATAACAAACCACGAACCTGGCCATCTTCGGATCGCGCACCGACCAGACGCATGGTTTCACCATCGCTCAGTCCGAGCGGAAGGTTCAGGCGCTCGTGGCCATCGATATCACCAAGCGCCGCCACAAAGGACGGGCCCGACAATCCATCAAGGAGTGGCAGAAAATCTGAAAGCTTCCAGTCACCCTCAATTTGCGGCAGCACAGGATGTCCCCGTGCGCGGATGCGCAAACTCTGGGTCTCCGGCGTAAATTCCCAGACACATGTCCGCGCCGCATCCAAAGCATGGTCGGAGACAATAAAGGACTGGTCATCGGAACTTGCTGACGGCACGTGGACGGCCTCTGATGTTTCGCGAATCTCTTACGCCGGTGATTCGGGCAGGATATCATCGTAAACGATAGCGAACAGTCGATGATCACGCCAGCGCCCGTTGATTTTCAGATAAGCTCGCGCAAATCCCTCTTCTTGAAAGCCTGCTCGCAGCAGTACGTTCGCAGAGGCTGTATTCTCCGGTACACAAGCTGCTTCAATCCGATGAAGCCCGAGTGACTTGAACCCGAATTCGACGACCCGCGAGACGGCTTTTGTCATCCGCCCCTGCCCACCCCAGTCTTCGGCAATCCAATAGCCAATCGTCCCCATCTGCGCGACGCCGCGACGGACATTGCGCAGGTTGATACCACCAATCACCGTATTGGATGGCTGATGGACCATTAGCAGCATGGCCCCAAGCCCCGCATCGAACTCAGTCTCTGCAGTGCGCACCTGGTTCAGAAAATGTGCCCGGCTTAGCGAATCATCGGCCCAGACAGGTTCAAATGGCTGCAAATGCCGATAATTGGCCGTTCGGATCTCACGCCAGCTGACATAGTCATCGGCCGACGTGAGGCGGAGAATGAAATCCGCTCCCTCAACGCTGAACTCGACAGTCCGGTGACGGAAAAATCTGTGATACCACGCCATGCCGTCCCCACGGTTCTGATCAGCCGGAGACGCGAGACCGGATGGCTTCGCGAACCTGGTGCAGATCACATGGCATACGCTCAAACACTTCACCGCGTTCCAGCCAGGCTTCGGAGCGCTCTGGCAGGGCTGGCGTGAAACCGGTGATTTCCGACACGGTTTCTGGAAATTTAGCCGCATGCGCAGTCGACAGAATAACGTCGACGCTGTCTGTTGCCACCTGGCGCGCAGCAGCCGATCCGACCGCTGTGTGCGGGCATTGCAGGCTGCCGGTCTCTTTGTAGAGCCGTTTCATCTCGGTTTCGGTTTCTGCGTCATCTATGGTCACGGCTTTGACGCCCGTGCAGCCAAGAGCGCCTTTTGCCTGTTCACTAAGTTCAGCCTCGCCGGACTGGATGAAGCGATCATAGAATGATTTCAGCTGCGCCGGGTCGCGTCCCATCACTTCGAAGAGCAACCGTTCAGCATTGCTTGGCAAGGCGATGTCCATGGCCGGGCTATGCGTTGATACGGCTGAACGACGGCTAAGGCGACCGGTTTCAAGAAGATCGACCATGGTACGATTTGAATTCACAGCCGTGACGATTTCCAGACCATTCAGCAAACCGCACCGGGCAGCGACATATGCCGCCAGCGCATCGCCAAAATTGCCTGTTGGCACCACAAACCTCAGCGCACGCTCGTGACCGAGTGCACCTTGCGCAGCAGCAAAATAAACCGACTGCGCGGCAATCCGGGTCCAGTTGATTGAGTTCACACCTGACAGCCTGACATCCTTGCGGAATGTTTCGTCGCGGAACAGGGATTTCACAATGTCCTGCGAATCGTCAAAATCGCCGTCGAGCGCGAAATTGTGGATGTTGTCAGCACCGGTCGAGGTCATGAATTGTCGCTGGACCGGGGAAATGCGTCCGAACGGATGAAGAATAAACACATCAACGGACGACAACCCGGCAAAGGCCGCAGCCGCTGCGCCACCCGTGTCACCAGAGGTCGCGCACAGCACTGTCAGGCGTTCTCCTCGTTCAGACAGCAGATGATCATAAATGCGCGCAATGATCTGCATGGCGACATCCTTGAACGCCAGCGTCGGGCCGTGATGCAGCTCCAGAATCCAGCGGTCAGGACCGACCTGGTTGAGCGGTGTCACAGACTGGTGGGCAAAGCTGTCATAGGCCGCAGCCACCAGCTCGCCCATTTTTGCTTCGGAGATCGTGTCTCCTGCAAAGGCAGAAAGGATGCGGGTTGCAAGCGCGTTATAGGTTTCGCCGGGCGCAGCTGGCGCGATCTGTGGATACTCAACTGGCGTGAACAGGCCACCATCCGGTGCAAGGCCCGCCAGACAGGCTTCCGCAAAGCTGACCGTTTCACCGGTACCCCGTGTGGACACATACTTCATGACGATGTCAGATCCTCTGGCTGGTCTCTCAGACGCGCAAACGCCCGCGTGCTATGTGAAGGGCGAGATACACGCCAATCAACCCGATGGCCAGTCCATACCAGGTCAGCGCGTAGCCCAGATGACGAGAAGGCGGCAGATCATCAACTCTGGCCGGGTTGGCGTAAGGATTCTCGATGGTCTGATAAACTTGCTCGCCATCATTTCGCACGCGAATGACGGAGATGGAGATCGGCTCGAGAAACACGTCTTCGGCCAGGCTCAACTCCAAAGCGCTCGCAATGGCAGCAGGGTCAGGCGTGTACCAGACTGCCTTTTCCGGAAAGTCTGGCTGCGCAAACATGGACCGCGAATGTCCCACTGCAGAGACAAACGGTTGCGCGGCAAACGCGTCATCTGGCGGCGTCAAAGAGACCTCTTCAGGCTCGAGTACATTGAGAAGGCCAATATTAGCGAGCATCGGAGATAGGCAGGTCGGATCATCCTGACCTGTCACACCGGTGGGACAGGCCGTGACAGGCGTCATTACGCGCCAGAGGGATTCGCCGTTAAATGTCGTGTAAACAAACTGATAGTCCGAGCTGAGCGGCGTCAGCGTGAAGGCAGCTTGCTCTGCCTCCGGAACCAGGTCCGGCATGGCCCGCTTTTCCTGAAAACGCGCCCATTGCCAGCTCCCCAACCAGATCAGCACGGCAAGGGCCGGAATCATCAGAATGCTCATCACGGGCATGGGGCGGAAGGTCATGGTATTGTCCAGAACGATTGGTCTGTGTCTGATACACAAAGGGCCTGTCAGATGACAGGCCCTTTGCACGTTCGTTTTCAGTCAAGCGTCAGTGCCCATTCCCCAGCACGAGCTGTGGCGTTACATAGACGAAGGCAAAGAGGAAGAGCCAGACCACGTCGACAAAGTGCCAGTACCATGCAGCAGCCTCGAAACCGAAATGTTTCTGAGGTGACATGCCACCGGCCAGAATGCGCAGAAGGACAACGATCAGGAAGATCGTTCCGATCACAACGTGCGCGCCGTGGAAGCCCGTCGCCATGAAGAAGCTCGCGCCATAGAGCGAACCATCAAAAGTGAACTGTGCAGACGCGTACTCATAAGCCTGAACACCACTGAACAGCAGGCCAAGCAGAACGGTACAGATCAGACCGTTACGGGCGCTGGCGCGATCGCCATGCTGGAACGCGTGGTGAGCCCAAGTCACCGTCGTACCCGAAAGAAGAAGGATCAGCGTGTTGATCAGTGGAAGGTGGAATGGATCGAACGTCTCGACACCTGGAGGTGGCCAGTCTTTCCACATGGCGAGATTTTCGAACAGCGGGCTCGCAGAGTCCCATGTGCCGCCAGCGCGCGCGCCATGGAAAATCGCCATTTCGAAGAAGGACCAGAACCATGCCACGAAGAACATGACCTCAGACAGGATGAAGAGGATCATGCCNTAGCGCAGNCCGATCTGNACGACNGGNGTNTGNTCGCCANNNNGGCNTTCNNNGATGACTTCACNCCACCAGCCGAACATGACCCAGATGACCATGAGCAGGCCAACAAGCATGACCCATGGCTTACCGGCGCTGAAAAGCGTCTGACCGAGGTAGGAGAAGAAACTCATGTCTTCGCCAGAGGCGTCGCCGACGAGCCCCTTCATGAAGACCACTCCGCCCAGAGCCAGAATGAATACACCCAGAGATGCAAGCAGTGGCCATGGTGACGGATTTACAAGGTGATAATCGTGTTTGACTTCGGCGTGCGCCATGGAATTCCCCTAAGTCTGTTCGCACGTAAGGCTAATTACTCGTCTTCAGAGACCAAATTGCTCAAAGATGCAAGCGCGTCTTTGTTATCTTCGGCCTCATAATAGGTATAGGACAATGTTATCGCTTTCACATCGTCCAATGTTGCCTCTTCTTCGATAAGCGGATTCACAAAAAAGATCACCGGCAAAACGACGGTTTCACCTGGCTCATAAGTCTGTTCATCGAAGCAGAAGCACTGAAGTTTGGTAAAATATGTTCCCGCATCGAACGGGGTCACATTATAGGAGGCGATCGCACGGATCGGTCTGTCTGATGTGTTTGTCAGCTCGAACTTGACCATCGCCGTCTCGCCGACCTGAACCTCTACCGGCCCATCAAGCGGACGAAATTCAAACGGTAAGCCACGAATATTGGTATCGAGGCGCACCAACATCTTCCGGTCAATCACACCTTCAGGACGTTCGGTCGCAACCTGAGTTGTTCCGCCATAGCCTGTGACCCGGCAGAAGGTGTCGTAGAGCGGCTTGGACGCGAAAGCGAGGCCAAGCATTCCGAAGGCAACACCACCAATCACAAAGCCAAGAGCGTTCTTGTTCATTGGACGTCCTCAATTGTTTCAGGNCCAGCTGCAGAAGCCGCTTCAGCAGCTGCCGCTGTTTCAGCCTGAGACTTTGCGCCTTCCATCATGCGAACAAGCGTAATTCCGAACACCAGACACATGAATGCGACAATCCCCAGCGCCAGCGCCATGTTGCGCTTGCCTCGGGCTTTGACTTCTTCTTCGGTCAGCACGGGCAGATCAGAAAACTCGGTCTGTTTCATGCTCATACCCCTGCCCAGATACCAAATGTCGGCAGCATAGCGTGAAGACCTGTCATGTGCTCGAGAATCAGCGCGCCGAACAACAGCGCCAGATACAGGATCGAGAACAGGAAGAGACGCATCGCAATCTTGCGATCATCGCCCGTCATGTCGAGATCGCCTGCCCGGCTCAACAGAACCTGATAAGCCAGATAGAGGAAGACGACACCGCTAACACCTGTCACGACGGCATAGATCAGTCCGCCAGTACCGAACAGAACAGGCAGCGCGCTTACCACCAACATCAGGAGCGTATAAGCAAAAATCTGGTGACGCGTCGTCTTCGCGCCGCGCACGACAGGCATCATCGGAACGCCGGCTTTCTCGTAGTCTTTGTTCGCCACAAGCGAGAGCGCCCAGAAATGGGGCGGCGTCCAGACGAAGGTAATCAGGAACAGTGCCCAGGCTTCAAGAGGCATGGCGCCTGTTACAGCGGCCCAGCCAATCACCGGAGGGAAAGCACCTGCCGCACCGCCGATCACGATGTTTTGCGGCGTCGAACGCTTCAGCCACATCGTATAGATCACGGCATAAAAGAAGATGGAGAATGCCAGCATGGCACCAGCGACCCAGTTGGTCGCAATCGTCATGACCGTGACCGAAATGATCGACATGAAAATGCCAAGCGCCAGTGCATCGCCTGGCTGAACCCGGCCTGCCGGAATAGGACGAACACTCGTGCGCGTCATGATGGCGTCAATGTCGGCGTCAAACCACATATTGATGGCGCCTGCAGCGCCAGAGCCAAGCGCCACGGCCAGCAAAACCGCAAATGTCGTGAAGGGATGCAGACCGCCAGGCGCTGCAACCAGACCCGCAGCCGCCGTGAAAACCACCAGCATCATGATGCGCGGCTTCATCAGTTCGACATAGTCGCGAACGTTCGGAGCTGTAGACGTTGTATTCAAGGCCTGGTCAGTCATGGGCTGCTTTATCTTGTTCTGTTTCGATACTCGTGAACCGCAGCGGATCCAGACCAGACGTGTTGATCTCTCACTGTGCGGTTTCATGAACGTATCCCGAAACTTGCGATTACTTACCGCAATTGGGACGGGATCGTCCAGTTTTCAGCATGTTTCCGGGCATTTCGTCGCACGATGACTACGCACCGGAGAATTGAAAACGGGCCCGGAGCGGGCCCGTTTCCTGACTTCTCAGATCATCGCCGGGTTAGTGATGATCGTCAGCTTTAACCCGTGGCAGTTCGTTGAACTGGTGGAATGGTGGTGGGGACGGCAATGTCCATTCCAGTGTGGTCGCATAAGGACCCCATGGGTTTCCATGTCCATTCTCGTCCACAACCGGCTTACGGCGACGGATTGCACTCTCAATGATGACCGCGAAGAACACGAACAGAGCAGCAAGAATGACAAGGTAACCAATCGACGACACGTAATGCCAGAGATGGAAGGCCTCGTTATAGTCGATGTAGCGGCGTGGCATGCCCTGCAGACCGAGGAAGTGCTGAGGGAAGAACACAATGTTCGAACCAGCAAACATCAGCCAGAAATGCAGACCGCCCAAGAAGCCGTTATAGCGGACGCCAAACATCTTCT
>NZUJ01000118.1 GCA_002701295.1 Ponticaulis sp.
AACTGGAACGCGCTCGCCCGCATCGTTTTCGAAAGCTTCGCCGGGCTCGGCCTCATCGCTTCGGGCGGTAGCCTCAGCCCCGGCGAGCTGCTTCAGCCCGGTCGCATCGCAGAGATCGGCTTAGATGCGGGCCGTCCGATTCTCGCGTCGATTTCCGATCTGATGGGCTTTGTCTCCTTCTTCGAGAATTTCCTCCAGATCGTCATCCTGCTCTTTGCCTGGCTGGTTGTTCTCCTGTCATTCTTCATTCTGGCGATCCAGCTCTTCGTCACGCTGATCGAATTCAAGCTCGCCACGCTGGCCGGCTTCATCCTCGTCCCCTTCGGCCTCTTCAACAAAACCGCCTTCATGGCCGAGCGGGTGCTCGGGCTGGTGATCTCGTCCGGCGTCAAGGTGCTGGTGCTCGCCGTGATCGTCGGCATCGGCTCGACCATCTTTGGCGAGTTCACTGCCGGGTTCACGGGAGAACCGACCATAGAAGACGCCATGGCCATCGTTCTGGCCGCGCTTTCAATGCTCGCGCTCGGCATCTTCGGTCCGGGCATCGCCAACGGCATCGTCTCGGGCGGACCGCAACTCGGCGCAGGCGCTGCGGTTGGCGCTGGTCTTGCCGTCGGCGGGCTTGCTGTCGGCGGGGTCGCTGGCGCCCGAATGGCCGTGGGAGCGGCCGACGCCGGAGCCCGCGGCGCTGCGGCAGTCGCTGGCGGTGCCTCGACCGCCTACAGCATGGGAAACGCCGCCGCTGGCGGCGGCGTTTCAGGTGTCGCCGCCGGTCTCGCCAGCGTCGGAAAAGCGGGCGTTGGCGCGGCGACGAACCCGCTTCGCCGTTCCATGAGCGAAAGCTACCGCTCAGGTTCGCGCGCAGCTTTCGAAGCAATCGGCGGCAGGTTCAGCAATAGCCCCGAGCCCGTCACGTCGACAAACGGCGGGCCACCCGCCTGGGCGCGCCGCATGAAACAACAGCAAACCCTCAACCACGGCGCCACCGTCGCCGCCCATGCCGTTCGCTCCGGCGACCATGGCGGCGGCGGGACCGCTGTCAGCCTTTCGGAGAAATCATGATGTTCCGTCGTCCAAGCGTTCGCTATTCGAAAACCCCGGAGCCCGTCACTCCATATCAGAAGGCCGCCCAAGCATGGGACGAGCGGATCGGATCCGCCCGCGTGCAGGCAAAGAACTGGCGTCTGATGGCGTTCGGATCCTTGCTGTTCTCAGGCGGACTTAGCGCCGCTTTGGTCTGGCAGTCCACGCAAGGGACGATCACGCCCTATATCGTCGAGGTGGACAGGCTCGGCGCGGCTCAAGCCGTCACACCCGCAACCGCTGGCTTCCGACCGAGCGATCCGCAGATCGCGTACCACCTCTCGCGCTTCATCGAGAATGTGCGCCAGATCCCCGCCGATCCGATCGTGCTCCGACAAAACTGGCTGCACGCTTACGACTTCGCGACCGACAAGGGCGCCCTGGCGCTCAACGACTACGCCAAAGTGAACGATCCATTCGCCGATGTCGGCGACACGCAGATCTCGGTCGAAGTCTCCAGCGTCATCCGCGCTTCGGAGAGCAGTTTCCGCGTTGCGTGGATCGAGCGCCGTTACGCTAACGGACAGCTCGCCGCGACCGAACGCTGGACCGCCATTCTTACCATCGTCCTACAACAGCCGCGCGACGCCGAGCGCCTGCGCAAGAACCCGCTCGGCATATTCGTCAACGCCATCAACTGGTCCCGGGAGACTGCCCAATGACAAGATCACTTCACCCTGCAAGAGCCTCCATCGCTGTTCTGATTGCCGCCTCAGCGCTGTCAGGCTGCGCGACGTTCAAGCCACCGGAAATCGCCTATGACGAGCCGCCCATCGAAGCGACGCTTCTACCTGAGCCCGAGCGACCCGTGCGGATCGTCGAGCGCACCAGCCCACTGCCGCTGCCCGGTCAGCTCAAACCCGTTGACGGGGAAGCGCCGGAACCTGAATCCGCTGACCCTGCCGAACGAGTCAATGAAGCGAACGCTGCGGCACGCATGGAGCCGGTGCGCGACGGTTTCATCAACGCCGTACAACTCTATCCCTACACCGAGGGAGCACTCTATCAGGTCTACGCATCGCCGGGGCAGATTACCGATATCGCCTTGCAGCCTGGCGAGAGCCTTGTTGGCTCCGGTCCGATCGCGGCTGGCGACACGGTGCGCTGGATCATCGGCGACACCCAGAGCGGTGCAGGCGACAGCCAGCGCATCCATATCCTGCTCAAACCGACGCGGCCTGATCTTCAGACCAACCTCGTCATAAATACGGATCGGCGGACCTATCATCTTGAACTGAGAGCGAACCCGTCCGCCTATATGGCTTCCGTCTCCTGGACCTATGCCGAAGACGCCTTGATCGCGCTCAGGCGGCGTAACGCCGAGGCGGAAGCCGCCTTGCCGATCGGACGCGACGTCTCACTAGATTCCTTGCGCTTCCGCTATCGGATCGAGGGCGACCGCGCGCCCTGGCGGCCGCTTCGCGCCTTCGACGATGGGCGGCAGGTCTTCATCGAGTTCCCACGCGGGATTGGCCAAGGCGAACTGCCGCCGCTCTTCGTCATCGGACCGGAAGGCGAAGGCCAGCTCGTCAACTACCGCATCGTCCACAATTACATGATCGTCGATCGGCTTTTCTCCGCCGCCGAGCTGCGGCTTGGCGACAGGCAGATACGTGTGCGGATCGTCCGTACCGATGGGTTGAACCGCGACACCCGTACCGCGTCGCGTCCTGGCGCCGTGGGACCACGCAAATGAGCGATGATAAAGAACCCCGTGAGGAAAGAGAGATCGCCGCCGCTTTGCGGCTGCGCGCCGATCCGCCACGGGTCATGCGTCTCTCACGTCGCACGCTGACAGTTCTAGGCGCTGTCGGAGGCCTCGCGCTCGGCGCAATCCTGATCACCGCTTTACAAGATCGCAAACCCATGGATGGACCGCCCGAGCTCTATTCGACCGAGCGCATCCAGGCAGCCGAAGGTCTATCGCGCCTTCCGACCGACTACACACGCGTACCTCAACTTGGACCGCCGCTGCCGGGCGAACTCGGACGGCCTATTCTGTCAGCTCAACAACGTGGTCAGCCCGTGCCGATGGTCGTCACTGCGCCGACCGTCGATCCGGACGAACAGCGCCGGTTGCAGGAACTTGAAGCGGCCCGGCTCAGTCGTCTTTTCGCCGAAGCCAAAACCACGATTGGAAATCAATCGCAAACCTCGGCTGCGGTCGCACCAATGTTGTCCGACTCCGGATCACTCTTTCCTCCGAGTGGAGCTGGCACCGCACCAGACGCGACGGACAGGCGAGAAGCGTTCCTCGACGAACCCATCGACCGCCGGACGACAGCTGCGGATCGACTCGTCGATCCTCCAAGTCCATACGTCCTGCTAGCTGGGGCCGTCGTTCCGGCTGCTCTCGTGACCGGCCTGCGCTCAGATCTTCCCGGCCAGATCACCGCGCAGGTGACATCCAATGTCTACGACAGCCCGACAGGACGCTTTCTGTTAATCCCACAAGGGTCGCGTCTGATCGGAGAGTACGACAGCCGTGTCACCTTTGGGCAGAGCCGCATGCTTCTGGCCTGGACCCGTCTGATCCTACCCAATGGGCGCTCTGTCGTTCTCGAACGCCAACCCGGCGCCGATGAGACGGGCTATGCCGGTCTCGAAGACGGAGTAGATAACCATTGGGACCGGCTATTCATGGCGGCTGGTCTTGCCACTGTCCTGAACATTGGTGTGGAACTGGGCGTCGAAGATGACGATGACATCGCCCGCGCCATTCGTGAGGGATCCCAAGACACGATTGAACGCGCCGGGGACGAGATCGTCCGTCGTCAGACTTCCAACCCACCGACTCTGACCATTCGCTCCGGCTTCCCCGTGCTTGTCATAATCACGCGCGACCTCATTCTCGAACCTTATCGGAATTGACCTATGACTAAACTGAAACTAGGCGCTATCCCAGACGACAAGCCCGTCAAGCTGAGTATTGAACTCCCCGCGGATGTGCATCGAGAACTCGTGGCTTATGCCGCAGTGTTGGCCAATGAAACAGGACAGAAAAATGAACCTGCTAAACTGATAGCTCCCATGCTCGCGCGTTTCATGGCTACAGATAGAGCCTTCACGAAGGCCCGAAAGACATTAGATCAACCTTCGCGACTTCGCGCGCAAGACTCAGAAACCGCCTGAGCGCAGGATTGTCATTCTCGGGGCACCAGGTCAGAGAGAATGGAATGGTTTCCGCTTTTCCTTTTACTCTGAGAGGTATGAACATTACGTTTGGATATCGGACACCGCACCATTGCTCGCAAACAACACTGATGCCGAGCCCCAAACCTATCAAATTCATGAGCCCATCGCGCCGCACCCTATGTACCTTGATGCAGGCCCGATGTCCGAAATCGCTGTTCCTTCGAATGATATAGTCATGAATTGTCTGCCCGGCTAAATCTGCGCACACGATGAAGGACATCGCCACCACATCCGACCAATCGACGCAGCAACGCAGGGCGAGCGGATGATCTCCTGCGACTGCGATATACAGGGGCGCCCTTGTAAGCAGCATCATGTCGCCATGCTCAGACGTCGGTTCGCCCGCTCCGCCGATCAAGTCTATACTTCTGTGGCTGAGAGAAGTTTTCAATTCGCCAAAGTCTGCTTCCGTAAAGGACAATGAAACATCAGAGTGTTGAGTCCGAAATCTAGCGACGACCTCTCGGAAAGCTCCTCTCGAAAGCGATGCAGTCAGTCCAATGTGCAAGCACCCGCTGACAGCTGTACCAGCGGACTGCGCTGCCCGTACCGCGTCCAGAAACTGACGAGCAAACTCCCTCGATCTTGCGGTGAAATTCCAACCCGCCGGTGTAAGGCGCGCTCCGGCAACGCTACGCTCGAACAGCGACACACCAAGAATATCTTCCAGCTTCTGGACCCGACGTGTGACGGCAGACTGATCAATACCGAGAAGACTACCAGCCTTGCGAAAACTCCCGGTTTCGGCAACGGCCAAGACCGTCTCAAGCACACAGAACTCGAGATGATGGCATTGGAGCCACGTACCCGGCTTCAACGACACGCTTTCTGAATGAGAAGCCATAGGCAAATCCTGCGCGCCTCTACAGTCGCCAGTACCGCCCCATCCAGTAGGGACAGGCTACCAATCACCACTTTTTTGGTCAACAGGTTATAGGCACTGCAATGAGATATCTCCGAGGCGCGATGGTGAATTCAACTCTTCCCTCTGGCGACTTCAGGCATATCTGCTTGATGCCATTTTAGATCCGCCTAACACGAATATCCCTGATCCGGAAAAGGCTGAACACTGTCTCATGACATGTCTGTGACTGAAGGAAAAAAATGTTTAATTTGGGGGTGAAGGCCTAAGGATCACATTGCTAACGAAAATCTACGTTCCTAAGCGATGTGCAACAAGCGGCGCTGCTCTGTCCCCTACCCGGTTACTTGTTTTCGAGGAAGTATTTCATAGCGGCATGCGTTCCTTGCGGGCCCCGGCGTCCGCTAGCCGGATAAGGCTAGTTCGCGTAATAACTGCTGATTGTGGAGAATTTTTTAGATTGCCCTTAATTGGATGTCGAGTAGGTGCGGTGGGAGGCGTACGGTATTGGCGCTTGATTTTAGCTACTGTTACGGCTGATTTGGCCATTAATTAAATGAAGAAGGTACTGTATGCTCTCCCGAGTTGAGGCAATTCGGTCGGCCCTCTTCGGATTTCTCCGGATTCTTCTCGATGCTGCATAGAGGTTCATCGCTGCGACGAGTGGTCACCCGCACAAGGCCTGAAGCCAAATTAGGTTTTCATAATTCTGTACAGTGAGGAGTTCCCTGTAGCCGCCACCGCGATGCTCGCCGCCTCGAGCGGGGGCACGGTGCAGTTCATCCTACATGGTGCGACTGGCGTTCCGCGATAATCTACGGCGCAATTGTCGCAACAGATCATGGCAGTAGTTTCAATGCCGGTGAAACCAGCGTCGTGTTCATCAAGCTCAATAGCATACTGCAAACGCAAGTGATGATCGCCTCCAAGCGTCAGAAAACCTCGCGTTCGACGCGGAAAGTCACAAGAGCTGAGATAATCGGCATGGCCGTGCAAAGTCGCAAATCAAGATTGTTCAAAACAGTCCAGATTCGCAAGNGANGTGCCAGTCGGGCGGANGTNATCCGTANCCAAACAAAANGGGANGACATCTCTAGTCGGCGCTTTGGGCTTTCGATGCCCGGTCNTTATCGGTCTGGGCGTCTTGCAAAATGTCNACGCCGCCATANGCNGCTATTGCCGCAACGGCCAGACCAACGATCAAATCGGGCCAATTGGAGCCGGTCCAAAGGACGACCACGCCCGCGACAATAATTCCGCCATTTGAGATAAAATCATTGAAGCTGAATGTTGTTGCCGCGCGCAGGTTCACGTCCTTGTGCTCGATTCTCTTCAGGAGCCAGAGGCAGATCAAATTTACGACAGCGGCAATCCCCGCCATGCCCAACATCACCAAGCCGAGCGGCTCGGACCCTTCGATAAACCGTCGAACGGCGTCGAACACCACACCGACTGCAAAGAGAAGCAGCATTATTCCCGAAAGACGCGCGGCGCTCCGTTTCCAAATCGCCGAGCGGGTTAGTGCAAGCAGACTCAACGCATACACAATTGCGTCCGATGAATTATCAAGTCCATTCGCAAGCAATGCATTCGAGTCGCCGGCCCAGCCGGAGGCAAAAAAGCCGATTGCTATCGCTACATTCAGCCATAGAACGATGTGCAGTGTCCTGCGCTTCTCTGCTGTATCGATACTTAGATTTTCACCGCTCATTGTCTTTGTCCTGCGCTTTAATCAGCCCNTGGCTGTGGATTGCGATGCGTGTTCTGTGAGGTCTGCCCACCTGCCTCTCGGCATAGGGATCAGGATGCCGAAAATCGGGGTCCGACTTGGGGGCCGCCATGGAGAGAGCGTCCTTCGCCAGATTCCGACGCCTGCGGAAAGTGAGCCATCGCCCGGTCCGTCGGCAATATTGCTCATACTGATCCCCAAATTTCCGCCGCAGAACCTGTTCTTCCGGAAGGATCTGCAATTTACTCAACGTGAAAACAAAGAGCGCAGGCATCATCAACGCNAGGATGTTGTTAGAATAGATCGCGATACCGGTGAGCTGGAGCGCGAAGGCGAGATACATCGGATTTCGCGTGAACTGATAAATGCCTGCCGTTACCAGTACGGCCGCGTTTTCAGGATTGATGGGGTCTACTGTCGTCGACGCGCGTTTGAAAGACGAGAGTGCCATGATCAGAACCGCTGTTCCAGAAACAAGACAAACAGTGCCGACGACTTTGCCTGTGACGCCAAGACCCAATCCAAACGATGGAATCAGGATGCTTGAAAGCCAGGCCAGCACACCAAAGCATGCGAGTATCAGGACAGGGGTTATACGGANCGTCATGAAGNCGCCTTCGCTTCAGATACGTTTCTCCTGCGGGCTCCGGCGAGTTCGGACAAGGCTTGAGAGGAAATTGCCAAAGACGATTTGAGGAACAGTCCTGCAAGCGCGAAAGCAACGAGCAGATCGGGCCAGAACGAACCCGTGAGCGCAACCAGACCACCGGCGACGATGACGGCGACATTTCCGATCGCGTCATTGCGTGAGCAGAGCCAGACCGACCGGACATTGCTGTCACCGCTGCGCCACTGAAGAAGTATGAGAACACTTGATAAGTTGGCTGCCAGCGCGAGGACTCCGATGACGCTCATGGTCATGGCTTCCGGGGCCTGATCTGCGAAGACTCGAACCAAGGTAGAGATGAGAATGAAGCTCGCGATGATTGCCAACAAACCCGCCTTCAAGAGGGATGCTATCGATCGTACCGACACGCTCATTCCGATCACGGCCAGGCTGATGGTGTAGGTCGCAGCATCTCCACCGAAATCGAGCGCGTCAGCCTTGAGAGCCTGGGAGTTGGCAACATAACCTGCGGATAGTTCGGTTACGAACATTATGGCATTGATGGCCGTCACTGCGACAAGGGCACGCCGGTAAGCNCTGGATGTTCCGTCGAAGGATTTCTGGCCGCAGCACTCACTCATGATGCGCCTCCTCTTGGGAGGTCGATGAAGCGTGGCGTCGACGTCCGATATGTCCGGCAGGCCTCGCTATACTTGTCTTCCAGCCATGGTTCTTGTGCAGGGGACACCGTCGCAAGTGAGGCTGGGCGGGGGCTGTAATCGGAAGTGGATCCACCGACGCGGGTAACAGACACCATCCCGAGAACCTGACCATGTCAGCTAAATCGAGCAGAATAGACACGGCGGCTAATCCATCCAACCGAATGATAGGGGTTTGCATTTCCATAGGCAGTTCGTTCTTGATTATCGAATGTGTCCTTCTAATTGCTATAGTAACTGTAGGGGCAAGAGGTTAGGTGAATGGCTTATCTGAGCATAGGACAGCTGGCGCGCCGTTCCGGCGTGAAAGTCACGACGATCCGATACTATGAAACGATCGGCCTTCTGGAAGAACCAGAAAGGACCGAAAGCGGTCAGAGAATATTTACCGACAGCGATGTGCAGCGTTTGTCATTCATCCGTCATACGCGGGATCTCGGATTTCCTGTTGAGGATGTGCGTGCGCTCATTTCCCTGCAGGCAGATGCGGAGAAGGACTGTGCATCAGTCGATCGTATTGCCCGCCACCAGCTGGGAGCCGTGCGTCGCAGGCTGACAAAACTGGAGGCACTTGAAGCTGAACTGAAACGGATGATTGCGGCCTGTGAGGGCGGAACTGTCGCGAGCTGTTCGGTTCTGGCAGCACTTGGCGATCATGATGATTGTCTAGTCGGGGAACATGAAGGCGCAGAGCTCATGGCCGTACCTCCATCAAAAAGGTCTTGCCCCTATAGTGACTGGAGGTGCTAAGGGATTTAGAGTAAGTGTTAACCAGATAGCCAGAAAAGCCTGAGACAATCCGAGAATGGACCTTATCGGCTGGATACGACCCATCAGAATGCTCATGGCGCTCGCCGTCATGGTTGCATTCGCTTTGGTCCCGCTATCTGCCGCCGCCAATATTGAGCATGCCTGCGATGAAGGCGGCATCGTCTGCAACGACCTGACAACATTGGATGTTGCGCCTGACGAGGCCCCTGATCACGAAGGTCATGACCATACAGCCCATCATTGCGGAAGTTGTCATGTTCACCTGATGGGTGGCGCCGCTGTCTCGATTGCCAATTCCAAAGAATTGTCCGGCCCCATCCCGATGCCGCTCAATGAGCGCTGCCCAGTTTCTGACCCGGACGGTCTCTATCGACCTCCCAAGGTCTGATTCAGCAAGTCGCGGCGGGTCGCTGACGCGGTCCTCCTTGTTGAATTCTAGAACTGGACAAGACACAAAATGAAAAGTCTATATCGCGGCGCATTGGCGTCGCTTGCCCTGCCGATTCTGGCGGGGGCGGCACAGGCGGAGCCATGCCTGCAGGTGCCTTCAACGACCGTCTCGACGGTTGAGCGTGGGCCTCTGACGCTGGAAGGCGCAGTATCGCGGGCGGGAAACGCCTCGCCGGAAGTGCTGCTGGCTGCACTCGAAGCGCGCGCAGCCTCGGCTGATGCCGATCAGGCGGGCCGCCGCCTGAATCCTGCCATCTCCCTGGAAACCGAGAACTTCGCTGGTTCAGGTGGCTTTCAGGGGTTTGACTCTTACGAGACCACACTCGCGTTCGAACAGACCGTCCGGCTGGGCGGCAAGCGCAGGCTATCGGAAAGAGCTGCCCGCGCAGATGCAGTGCGTGCACGCGCAGAGTGCAGTGTCCAGCGTCTCGAAGCGGAAGCCCTGGCAGGAGAGCTATTTCTCCAGCTTCAGGCCGCAATCGATCTTGCCGATGTCGCTGACTCATCGGCGGCACTCTCCGGCGAGTTCGTCGATATTGTTGCCAGGCGAGTGGAAGCGGGCGCCGGTGCCCCTCCGGAACTCGCTCGGGCCCGGGCCGAAGCCGCTGCATTGAAGGCTGTTGCGGACAAGGCACGAGGCGAAGTTGAAGCTGTCGCACTTGCGCTTGCTTCGATCTGGGGAAGCCCGTCAGTGGATTTCGAGCTTCCGGCAAGGTCCACAGACAACCCAGGCTCCGCCTTGCCACCTGAGAGAGAAAACATGTCGGGTCATCCCCGACTGGACGCCGCTCGCGCCAATGCTGCAGCCCGACTAGCGGCCACTGAACGCGCAAGAGCTGGCGCATGGCCGGATGTGACGGTAACGGCAGGTGTGCGGCGGTTTGAAGATACCGGCGACAGCGCCTTCCTTGCCGGGATCAGCCTGCCACTCCCAGTGTTTGACCAGAACCGCGACGCAACGCGGGCAGCAGGCATCAGGGCCGACGGGGCAGAGCTCAATGCCAGGGCCGTTGAAGTGCGCCTTCGGGCGGAGCAGGCAAGCCTGGTCGCCCGAATCCGTGCGGCTCAGCAAAGCTTTCAGCGCCTGAGAGATGAAGCTCTGCCGCTTGCCGAGGAAGCCTATGCCTCCGCGGCGGAGGGCTACCGGGTCGGTAAGTTTGATCTCACCACGACCCTCGATGCACGCCGTAGCCTGATTGAAACCCGCGCTGACGTCATTGCGTCGCAGCTCGTCCTTGAAACAGAAACCTTGCGGCTGCGAGCGCTGATCGGCGCAGCGCCGTTCGATGGAGACGTACAATGAGAAGAAATATATTGTCAGCGGCGCTGCTCGCGCCGGCGCTGATCTATATCAGTGCATGCAGCGGAGACGCCTCTGGAGCTGGTAAATCCACACAGAGCGCGGCCGGAATCGAAGGTGATCACGAAGACGACGACGAACATGGCGAAGCTGGACATGGGCATGATCACGACTCG
>NZUJ01000002.1 GCA_002701295.1 Ponticaulis sp.
GCAATTCGACACGCTTCGTCGAAATGTCACCGGAGAAGACTGGAAAGCTGTCTCGTCAGCTGAAGTTACGCCGCGCGGTATGACGCCGCTATTCGACGCAATCGGTCGGGTGGTGGCGCTGGCAGAAACTGATGCCCCTGAAAAAGCTGTGATTGTGATCATGACGGACGGCAAAGAGAATTCCAGCCGTGAATTCAGTCGCGGAAATGTCCGACAAGCGCTTGATCGTATCGAAAAGAAGGGCTGGGAAGTTGTCTTCCTCGGAGCCGAGTTTGCGAGTTTTGGGGATGCTGATGCTGCGGGCGTTGATCGCTCAAAGCAAATGGCGGTTTCAGCGGGTAAGCTTGAGGAAACCATGGATAACCTTGCCAAGAAGAACCGCGCCTATGCGCAAGACCGCGCTGAAAGCGTCGAATTTGATGTTGTTGATCGTGAAATTGCCGAGGAAGAAGATGTGAAGCAGCGAAAAGGTACTGACTGAGGGCGCAAGTCACCCGAACATCCCATCCTAACCAATATCAAGCCGGACACTTGTTCGGCTTGATTGTTGTTGTGTCTCCCTGTCAGTCAGATCGCGAACCGACTGCCCCCTTTGAACAGTTGTGATTGTCTCTTCGCCGACTTGCTGACATTACTTCAGCAACGGGGAAACAGATGCACACAGCACAACTGATCGAGAGAGCAAAAACAAAGTTTGAGGGCGGCTTTCTCGAGCACCTTTTCAAAGACGCATCAGAAAATGACATCGGCACACGCGCGGCTGCTCTGTCGCTCTATTCGATGATGTCTGTGTTTCCCTTCATTGCCATCCTGGTCTGGATTGCCACGATTTCCGGGAATGCGAAGGAAGCCCATCTGTTCGCGTCGCGGTTTTCGATCTTTCTGCCGACCGATTTCGCTGAACTGCTTCACAATGAAATTGAATTCCGGATGTCCATTCCGGTCTCGGAAAACATCCTTCTCGTGATTTTTCACTTTCTTTTGCTGATGATGAGTGCCGGCGCGTCGTTAAGATCGTTGCTGTTCAGTTTCCGGGAAATCGCCCGAGCCGATGATTCACTCGGTGTTTCGACAATTATTCTCAGATCGTTTCTGTTTGTTTTTCCCGTTATTGCCTTCGTCTTCATCGCCTCGATGATTGTCGGCATGATCAGCTATATCGTGATCACCATCACGGCCTGGATGCAATCAACCTGGTTGATTACCCCCCTCCTCTGGATACTGGTGACGCTGATTTTGGTGGGGTTCCTGAACGGCGTTTACGCCTCGAGCCTGATTGGTCATCAGTCAATTCAGATTCACGGCTGGTTAGGGTCAGCAGTTGCCGCCGCTCTGATTTCTGTCGTCACAATTGGACTGACCATGTATTTCCAGATCAACCCGGTTAATCGCGAATGGTATGGATCACCAGGCTTTCTGATCAACGTGCTGTTATGGCTCTATGCCTGCGCGATGTGTCTTTTGTTGGGGGCACAGATAAATGCCGTTCGGTATGTCCGGACGAGGCACAAACTGGTTAGCGAGATCGACCCCCGAGAATCCCTCTGAGGACATATCGCACCACTTCCTTGGAAAGATACCGCATACCCGACTTTAAAGCCGCTTCGCCAACGGATTGGCGTTTGTATCCGCTCGACTTCTTCGATGCCTTTTTCTTTGAAGCAGCTTCGGCTTCTTTTTTCGCAAGTTTTTCGGCCTGTTCTGCGGCTTCAGCTTCGCGTTCTTCAAGGACTTCATAAGCGGACTCGCGATCGAGCGCTTCGTCATATTTGTCGGCCACCGGACTCGCGGACATGATGGATGTTCGCTCTTCGTTAGTCGCCGGACCAAGCCGGGATGCAGGCGGACGGATGAGCGTGCGTGATACCACTGTCGGTACACCCTTATGATCCAGTGTCGAGACCAAAGCCTCACCCGTACCAAGATCGGTAATGACTTCTTCGGTGTCAAAGTCCGGATTTTCCCGGAAGCTATCCGCTGCGGCTCTGACGGCTTTACGTTCAGTCGGCGTGTATGCGCGCAATGCATGCTGGATGCGATTGCCAAGTTGAGCCAGAACGCTGTCAGGAATATCACGCGGGTTTTGTGTAACGAAGAACACGCTCACACCCTTGGATCGAATGAGTTTTACGACCTGTTCGATTTTTTCAAGCAGCGCTTTGGGTGCGAAATCGAACAGAAGATGGGCTTCATCAAAAAAGAAAACGAGTTTTGGTTTTTCCGGGTCGCCAACCTCTGGAAGTTTTTCAAACAGGTCTGACAGAAGCCAGAGCAGAAATACGCAATATAAGCGCGGACTATTGATCAGCCGCGTGGCGTCCATCACGTTTACATATCCGCGGCCGTCAAGATCTGTTCGCAACAGATCATTCAACTCAAGCGCAGGCTCGCCGAAGAAAACATCTCCGCCCTCTCGCTCCAGAACAAGCAGACGCCGTTGAATCGCGCCGATACTTGCCGTCGACACATTCCCGTATTCAAGCCCGATTTCAGCTCGGTTCTCGCCAACAAAGACCAAAAGCTTGCGTAGGTCTTTCAGGTCCAGGAGAAGGAAGTTGTTGTCGTCGGCAATTTCAAACGCAATCGTCAAAACGCCTTCCTGGGTTTCGTTCAGCTCCATAAGCCGCGCAAGCAGTGTCGGTCCCATATCTGTAATGGTGGCGCGAACGGGATGTCCTTTTTCTCCGAACACGTCCCAGAATAGTGTTGGCGACGCGCCATAATCATAAGGATCGAGTCCGATTATCCCGGCCCTTTTATGAAGGGCGTCATGCAGTTTGTGTTCGCTGCTGCCGGACTGACTTATGCCGGACAAGTCACCTTTAACATCTGCGCAAAATACAGGCACACCAGCATCCGAAAATCCCTGCGCCAGAATCTGTAGTGTAACGGTTTTACCCGTACCTGTTGCGCCAGCAATCAGGCCGTGTCGATTCGCTCGGTTCAAGAGAAGCGCTTGAGGTTCACCGTGCTCTTTACCACCGCCACCAATAAAGATTGAATCAGACATCCACTCACCTTTTCGCTAAGTTCAGTGTTTAGACGGCGGTGGTGTAATTGCAAACAGATCGAGCCAACAGTTCGTGTTTTTGGATGACAGATTTTGTTGGGGACAGGTCATATCAGCAATGCTTGAAAAACTGGCAAATCAAGCTATGTTAGCGTTCAACTTGTTTAATCAGGTGTGAACAGAGATTTGTGTCGTTCATAAGGGTCCTGATTGTCAGTATCTGTTTTGTTTGAACGACTAGTGTTTTTGGGTGACGGACTCATAAATTCTGTCCGAAAAAGACTCTCTTTTGTTGGCAAGGGGTTTAATTTCCATAATAAACCCCAACCTGCACCTAGATTGACTGTTGTAGTCAACGAAATGGGCCTCCGCGTGCGTCCCCCACCCAGCCTGCGGAATGAGGCCCTTAGGGCCCGTCAGACATGTCCCCGTCTGGCGGGTCCGCCCCTTTAAAAACCTTCTTCCAGAAAATTATTTCACGAACCGACAATACAATTGTCATTTCATGCTCAGATTATGGCATTATATGGCCCATAAAACGGGAGTATCTGGAATGGCTGCATTCGCACTGAAAAACGATCTGAACCTTGATGAGGTTATAGACGCAGCTTCAAAGCTGAATTGGTCAGATCGTGAGGTTTTTCAGAGTGATATTGTCGAGAGCTTCCTGAAGCAGGCGCTCGAATCCGTCGACGAACAGCACTTACGCGGTCTTTCGACCGGTCAGTTTGTCGGCCTGCTGAACGAATTCTGGAATTGGGCGGGCGACCGAAAAAGCGCTGAAGCAAAAGTCCGGACACGTCGGGTATCAAATCCGGCCGGCGGCGAGAACGACTTCACATTGCTGGAAATTGTTGGTCCTGACATGGCGTTTCTGGTGAGCTCCATCGTTGGCGCATGTCGTGACATGAATATTCCTGCAGGAATGGTGCTCCACCCAATTCTCGAGCATGGCCGGGGTGACACTGGCCTACGTGTTTCAGATCCGAATAGCCGCGAATCCTATATTCAGATTTATCTGGATTTGCTGGACGTGACGAGTGCGCAGTATCTCGAGACTGAAGTCGAAAACACGCTTCGTGATGTTCGAGCTGGCGTGAATGATTTCGAAGCCATGCAGTCCCGAATGGTGGAAGCAGCAAAAGGTGTTCGCGCCAATGTTCACCTGGATTCTGAAGAGGTCGAAGAAGCTGCCGACTTTCTGGATTGGCTCGCCAGCGGCCACTTCATCTTTCTGGGGAGCCGGTATTACCGCTTCAAACTCAAGTCAGACGGCAGTCATGCCACAGAAGAACCGGAAATCATCTCAGAAACCAATCTTGGTATTCTTCGTGATCAGACGCGGTTCATTCTTCAGCGCGGCAGCGAGCCAACAATCATTACAGATCAGATCTCTGAATTTCTGAATGAACCAAATCCCGTCATTATTGCCAAGGCGACGCTCCGTTCGCGTGTTCATCGGCGTGTAAAAGCCGATTATATCGGGGTAAAACAGTTTGACGATTCCGGTCAGGTTGTCGGTGAAATCCGTTTTGCCGGCTTGTTTACGGCAGAAGCCTATTACGCGATCACCCGGGATGTACCCCTCATTCGCCGGAAAGTTGCGCGCGTTCTTGAGGCCGCCGGGCGCCGGCCAGGAAGCCATGACGCCAATGCACTCCGGAATATTCTGGAAACGTTTCCGCGCGATGAGCTCTTCCAGAGTTCTGAAGACGACCTTTCTCGGATCACCAGCGGCATACTGCAACTCCAGGAACGATCTGAAACGCGTATCTTTATTCGCGAAGATCGTTTTGACAGATTTCTTTCTGCGCTGGTTTTCGTTCCGCGTGAGTCCTTCAATTCCGACCTTCGTCAGCGGATCGCGCGCTTGCTTGAAAAGGCATATGAAGGTCAGGTCACTGATTTTTATCCGACGTTCAACGATACCCCGCTGGCGCGCATTCAGTTTCTTATGGACCTGAAGCAGGATCACCCTGTTCCTGATCTCAAGCAATTGGAAGCCGAGATCGCCAGTCTGGCCCGGAGTTGGAATGATCAGGTCCGGACCCTCATTCGTAGCCGTAGGTCATATCTTCCAGCAGGTATGCAGGAAGAAGACGTCACTCAGGCCTTCAGTGTGGGCTATAAGGATACTTTCTCAGCGCTTGATGCTTTGACCGACCTGTCTATGCTTTGTGAGTTGCAGACCGACCGACCGGTCTCTATGCGTGTGCTTAAGCTTGAAGACGACGCAGATGATGTTATTCGCGCGCGAATCTACTCTCATGACGGCGCAATCCAACTTTCTGAATGTGTACCAGTCCTCGAAAATATGGGGCTTTATGTCAAAGCGGAGAACAGTTATCGTGTGTCTCTGCCCGGTGAACATGATCGCACGCCCTATATTCATGCCCTTGAAATGCGAACAAGCGATCGGTCGGAAATTGATCTTGATCAGGTTCGTACTGCGCTCGAAGATGCATTTGTGTCTGTCTGGACCGGGCAATCAGAAAACGACGGATTTAACAGTCTCGTTCTGAAAATTGGCGCAAGCTGGCGTGAAGCGGCCATGTTTCGGACCCTGGCTCGTTATCGCCAGCAAACAGGTTTTGATCCGGCAGAAACAACTCAAATTGCCGCGCTGACCAATCACCCAGGCATTACTGACCGTATTCTGAAAGCGTTTGTCGTTCGATTTGATCCGGATCTGACGATATCAATCAATGATCGCCGGGAACAGTTTGCCGAGTTGCGAGATGAAATCGAGCAGGCGCTCAATGATGTAAGCTCTCTGGATGAAGACCGCGTCTTGCGTCGCCTGGCCGATCTGATTGGTGCAATCAAGCGAACCAGTTTTTTCCAACGCAACGAACATGGCGAGCCGCACGCGCATATTGCCATCAAAATTGCGAGCCGGGAGCTTGATTTCCTCCCCGAACCGAAACCCTTCAGAGAGATTTTTGTTTGCGCCCCTCATGTAGAGGGTGTTCATCTCCGCTTTGGCCCGATTGCGCGCGGTGGTTTGCGTTGGTCAGATCGCCGGGATGACTTCCGTACAGAAGTATTGGGCCTGGTAAAAGCGCAGCAAGTCAAAAATGCTGTCATCGTTCCGGTTGGGTCTAAAGGCGGTTTCTATCCGAAACAGCTACCAAAGGACGGCGATCGAGAGATGATCCGTGAAGAAGGCATTCGCGCCTACAAGACCTTCATTTCTGCTCTTCTTATGCTGACGGACAATCTGATTGACGGTACACCGAAGTCTCCGGTTCGAACCATCATCTGGGATGCTCCAGATCCATATCTGGTCGTCGCGGCCGACAAAGGAACGGCCACATTCTCTGATATCGCAAACTCCATCAGCCTTGATTATGATTTCTGGCTAGGTGACGCGTTCGCATCAGGTGGGTCTGCCGGGTATGACCATAAAAAAATGGGTATTACCGCGCGTGGTGCCTGGGTTGCTGTGCAACGTCACTTCCGTGAATTGGGTGTCGATATTCAGGAAGAGCGCTTTTCTGTGATTGGCGTTGGCGATATGTCGGGCGACGTTTTCGGCAATGGAATGTTACTTTCCCGGAAAATCGCTCTGAAAGCGGCCTTCAATCATCTGCACATTTTCATTGATCCTGACCCTCAAGATCTGGAGGCCAGTTTCGAAGAACGACAGCGCATGTTCGACCTGCCCCGGTCGAACTGGACTGATTATAACGTCGAGCTCATCTCAAAGGGCGGCGGAATTTTTGATCGTTCTGCCAAAAAAATCGAACTGACACCTGAAATTCAGGCCTTTTTGAATATCGATGCTGCTCACCTGACGCCAAATGAACTGATCCGGGCGATCCTCCAGGCTGATGCAGACCTTCTCTGGTTCGGCGGTATTGGCACCTATGTGAAATCGGTCGCTGAAACTGATCTGCAGGTTGGTGATAAAGCCAATGACGGTGTTCGCGTGAATGCTGATGAGTTGAACGTAAAAGTGATTGGTGAGGGCGCCAACCTTGGGGTCACACAGGCTGCACGGATCGCATTCGCAAAATCTGGCGGCCACATCAATACCGATGCGGTCGACAACTCGGCCGGTGTTGATAGCTCCGACCATGAAGTGAACATCAAGATTCTTCTCAAAGCCGCGATTGAAGCTGGTGAACTCGAAGAGGCGAGCCGAAACTCACTTCTGGCATCCATGACCGATGAAGTCGCGAAGAAGGTTCTTGTTCACAATTATGATCAGACCGGAGCCCTGAGTGTCGCCGAAGCCTCCGCTTCGCTCGATCTCGATTCACATGAGCGCATGATGGAACGCCTTGAAGCAGCGGGTATTCTGAACCGTTTGGTCGAAGGCCTTCCTAAGCCCGAAGAAATCCGAACGCTTCATGAAACAAAACAAGGACTTACACGTCCTGAGATCGCGGTTTTGTTAGCCTATGCGAAGATCACCCTGTTTGACGAATTGGTTGATAGTGCCGTCCCGAGTGATCCATTCCTGAATGATCTTTACCAATCCTACTTTCCAGAACCACTGCGAAAGTTTGACAAGGCAATGGATACTCACCGCCTCAAGGAAGAGATTATCTCTACGCAGCTGGCGAATGACATAATCAACCTCGGTGGCGCAACCTTTGTTCATCGTGTGAAAGAGCGGGTTGGCGTTGAAACTGAAGATATCGCGCGTGCGTTTGTGGCCTCGCTCGAGATCTTTGAACTCAAGCCGCTGCTTCAGCGAATTGATCAACTCGACAACCAGGTTCCAGCCGATGTTCAGATTGATCTGCGGCTCGACCTGATCAACGCGCTTCGCCGTCAGGTGTTCTGGCTTGCGAGTACGAGAACAGTTACAGGGCGGATTTCCGGTCTTGTCGATCAGTACGGGCCCGCCGTCAGTCTTTTGATTTCTGATGGAAAAGACACACTTTCGCCATACGAACGTGATCTTCTCGATACCCGAGAAGAGGGGTATAGGGAGAAGGGCGCGCCGAGTGATGTTGCGCATCGTGTTGCGATGATCCTGTCGATGACATCTGCAACCGACATTGTGGACCTCGCAGCCCGCACAGATCAGGATGTATTAAGAACTGCGTGTTTGTTTAGTGCAGTAGGTAGCGCGTTCAGTTTCGATAGGCTTCGCGAAACCGCCCTAACGCTCAGTCTGGATCAACACTGGGACCGACTGGCGGTCAGAGGCCTGGTCGAAACACTACTTGGGCAACAAAACAGTCTGGCTGAGCGTATTTCAGCAGATTCAAAACAGTTACAGTTCTACGACTTCAAGTCAGCCAAGGTAATTGTCGATGAATTTGTCACACGTCACACCGATAGTCACAAAAGACTTCAGTTACTTCTTGCAGAACTTGAACAGTCTGGGGCATGGACATTTGCGAAACTTGTATTGTTCGCAAATGCAATGCGTAGCTTTATTGAAGAAACTGACGTAGGGGCAACGTAGTGGTTCAAGCACGCAACATGAATCTTCGATTTCGGGACGGCGCCGTTGAGGATGCCGCCCGTATCGCTGATCTCGGACGGCAAACCTTTTCAGAGTATTTTGGACAGGTCTATAAAAAGTCGGATCTCGACGCCTATCTCGACAACTATTTCTCAGTAGAAAAGGTCGGCAAGGACCTGGCTGATCCTGACTGTGACTATCGCGTCGCCGAGGCGCCATCAGGGCTTGTCGGTTATGCCAAACTTGGTCCAACCAGCCTTCCCCTCGACAATCAGGACAAGCAGACTCTCCAGCTCCACCGTCTTTATGTTCGCGAATCGCGAAAAGGTGTCGGTGTCGGCGGCATTTTGCTGAGTTGGGCGATTGATCGCGCTTCTGAGAGAGGTGCTGATGAATTATGGCTAGGTGTCTGGTCGAATAACGAACACGCCATTCAGGTTTATAAGAGCCGTGGCTTTGTGTCCGATAAAACCTACAATATTTTTGTCGGTGATACGAAGGACCAGGAACTCATGATGTCCCTCGGGCTCAAAGCAGAATCCAAAAATCGTCTAAGCGCTTGATTTTATAGTGTTTTAGTGACGACTTAGACGTCGACAAACATCATCTAACTGTTCCAGATCACGATATTTGATCCGCAATTCACCACCTTTGGCGAGCGTTTTAATCTCTACGCCTAGGCCGAGCGCGCGCGATAAATCCGCCTCAAGAGCTTCAGTATCGACATCTTTGTCGGCGAGGTTTTGAGGTGTCTTCTTATCGGTAGACGAGCCAGAATTCAGATTTTTGACGAGCTTTTCGGTTTCCCGAACTGACAAACCACGCCTGATCACTTCTGCAATAACGTCCGAAGGGTTGTCCGCAGATAGTGCCGCCCGTGCATGACCGGCCGTGATCGACCCGGTTCGAAGTTCCGTCCGAACAGATTCAGGCAGGTTGAGAAGGCGCAACATATTCGCGACATGAGCGCGACTTTTACCAACTGATTCTGCAACCGCTTCCTGGGTTTTTCCGAAGCGGGTCAACAAGGCCTGATAACCCTCAGCTTCTTCCATCGCGTTCAGATTTTCGCGCTGGATGTTCTCGATCAACCCGATCTCAAGAAGCTGGACATCGTTCGATTTCAGAATTCGGGCGGGAATTTCGTCCAATTCGGCCAATTTAGCCGCCCGAAAACGGCGCTCTCCGGCAATAATCTGGTAGTTATGGTCGCTCGCATCGACTTCACGCACCAGAATCGGCGTTAGAACACCGTGTATTCTGACAGATTTCGTCAATTCGTCGATTTTTTCGCCGTCAAACTGCTTACGCGGCTGGTTTGGATTGGGTTTTACAGTCTTGATGGACAACATGGCCACATCTTTGGATCCCGTAGTTCCATCCGATGGTCCATGCAGAGTTTCATATTCGCCGATGAGTGCTGAAAGACCTTTTCCCAGTCTGGAATTTTTTGGCTTGGATTCGTCAGACATCAGGCAACAACCAATGAACGTTCACGATGCAGCAGTTCTGAAGCAAGACGGATATAAGCTTCACTGCCCGGACATTTGTAATCATACAGAAGTGCCGGCTTTCCGTATCCTGGCGCTTCTGATAGTTTCACGTTCCGCGGAATCACGGTGTCGTAGATATAGACTTTGCCATCGAGCTTTTCGCGCGCCTCATTTTCAACTTCGGTCGACAACCGGTTACGCCTATCAAACATGGTGAGAATGATACCCTGGATATCAAGGTCAGGGTTGAGACCGTTTTTCACAATCTGAACTGTGCGCAAGAGCTGAGACAAACCCTCCATTGCGTAAAATTCGCACTGAAGCGGAACGAGCAGCGAGTCACTCGCCGTCATCGCATTGATTGTCAGGGATGACAGAGATGGCGGGCAATCGATGAGAATAATATCATAGCCAGCATCCCCTGCCCGCTGACGATAGCTGCGCAAAGCGTCACGCAGACGGAACGATCGCTTTGGGTCGTCTGCCAATGCCGTTTCAACACCTGCAAGGTTTTCGTCACCCGGCACCAGATCAAGACCAGGCACGAGGGTCTTCATTGCAGCGTCTTCCAGCGGAATCCGGTCAACAACCACATCAAAGCTGGTGATCTTGCGGTCTGCAGGACCAACACCCAATCCGGTAGATGCGTTGCCTTGGGCATCGAAGTCGAGAAGCAGGACTTTGCGCCCTACAGCAGCAAGTGCGGTGCCGAGGTTGATCGACGTTGTTGTCTTACCCACACCACCTTTTTGGTTCACGACAGCCAGAATACGGGACTTAGACACGACGCACCTCCGATACCTTTAGAATGACGCCATCCGAATCGCTCAGACCTGGCAGAACTTCATGATTAAAATTCCAATAACGAAGCGCATCCGTCAATTCGGTTTTCCAATTTCTACCCTTGAGAAACAGGCCGATTGCAGAGTTATCCAACCATTTTTCGCTAAGTGTGAATAAAAGTGACAGATCGGCGACCGCTCGGGCGGTGATATGCGTCACTGTTTCACGTGAAACATTTTCGACCCGTTCACAGATCACCGTGACCGGGAGATTTGTTTCACGTGAAACATGTCTCAGAAAGGCGCACCTTTTTGCATTCGATTCGACCAGAACGAAATTTTGATCAGGATGGGCGCAGCTTGCAATGATAAGGCCTGGAAGCCCTGCCCCGCTTCCAATATCCAGGACTTCGGCCCCATCAGGCAAGTGAGGCCAGAGCGCCAAGCAGTCCAAAATATGTCTGGACCAGATTTCGTCTCGCTCTTTAGGACCTATCAGATTGTGTGTCTTACTCCATTGCAGAAGTAGATCGTGATAGCGTTCAAGCTTCTCGAATGTTTCACGTGAAACATCAAAGCCAACGCGATCCTGAATTTTCTCCGGTGTCACAATCCCTGGACCTGCTTTTCAGTCGTTGCTTTAGACAGCTTGTTGAGATGACTGAGTACCGCAAGAATTGCACTTGGAGTCATCCCCTCAATACGTTGTGCCTGAGAAATCGTCTCGGGCTGAACCTTGATCAACTTGTCTCGGATCTCGTTCGAGAGTGAGCCAATCTGGCTGTAATCAAGGTTGGCTGGAATACGTCGCTTTTCGTCTTTCCGTAGAACAGCAATATCAGCCGCCTGGCGATCGAGATAATTCGCATAGCGGGCTTCAATTGCGACCTGTTGAAGAATAGCCGGATCGAATCTTGAAAGTTCTGGCCAGTGCCCCGTGATCTGGCTGAGTTCAACGCCCGAATAGGTCAGCAATTCAAAAGCAGTCCGCCGGCGGCCATCCAGCTTCACATCTATACCAATCGCACGCGCTTCATTTGGCGTCAGAGTCAATTTCTGGAATTCAGAAATCGCGAGTGAGATTGCTTCAGCTTTTGCTGTGAACACCATCCATCGTTCGTTTTTCACGCAACCGAATTCCCGACCACGCGCGGTAAGCCTCTGATCAGCATTGTCAGCGCGCAGGTGGAGTCGATATTCTGCGCGGGAAGTAAACATCCGATAGGGCTCTGTTACGCCCCGAGTAATCAGATCGTCGATCATAACACCGATATATGCTTCAGCGCGATCAAGAATGAATTCAGCACAATCTCGCCGCATCGTTTTATTGGCCGCGTTTAATCCTGCCATCATGCCCTGGGCTGCAGCTTCTTCGTATCCCGTCGTTCCATTTATCTGGCCGGCCAGATATAGCCCCGGCAAGACTTTAACCTCTAGCGTTCGACTTAAGGCACGCGGATCTACATAATCATACTCAATGGCATAACCCGGCTGAAGGATGGTGACATTTTCAAGCCCTGGAATGGTTCGAATGAAAGCGTCCTGTACATCAGCGGGAAGAGACGAAGAAATTCCATTGGGATAGACCGTATCGTCATCTAAACCTTCAGGCTCAAGAAACACCTGGTGCCGGTCGCGATCCGCAAATTTGTGCACCTTGTCTTCAATACTCGGACAATAGCGCGGACCAGTTCCTTCAATCGCTCCGGAATAAACAGCTGATTTTGTCAGATTGTCCTGAATGATTTTGTGGGTCTCAGCATTGGTCCAGGTAATCCCACACGCAATCTGAGGTACGGTGACTTTTTCGGTCAAAAACGAAAATGCTACAGGGTCTTCATCCGCATCCTGACGATCGAGTTTTTCCCAATCAATCGTGCGGCCATCAAGGCGCGCAGGTGTACCTGTTTTTAATCGGCCAAGTGGGAGCTCGAGATCAAGAAGACGTTTGGACAATTCATTTGACGGCGCTTCACCCACCCTGCCCGCAGGAATTCGTTCTTCGCCGCGATGAATAAGGCCTCTGAGAAAAGTTCCCGTCGTTAAAACGACTGCGCCAGACGTAACCTGGCGACCAGATTCACAGATGACGCCACCAACTACACAGTCCACGACAATCAGATCATCGACACCGTCTTCAATAACCGTCAGATTTTCCGTAGCAGCAATTTCACGCTGCATGGCTTCTCGATAGAGTTTTCTGTCGGCTTGAGATCTTGGCCCCTGAACGGCAGGCCCTTTTGACCGGTTCAGAAGTCGGTACTGAATTCCTGCCTGATCAGCGACACGCGCCATAACACCATCTAATGCGTCAATCTCTCGAACAAGGTGACCTTTGCCCAGGCCACCAATAGCCGGATTGCAAGACATCTCACCAATCTTGTCAGCACGATAGGTAATCAGGGCTGTTTTAGCCCCGAGGCGCGCAGACGCACATGCGGCTTCTGTACCCGCATGCCCTCCACCAACAACAATGACATCAAACTCGCGCACGCGCGGGCCTCCATTCAATTGTTTCACGTGAAACATTACTTGCCGACACAAAACCCGGAAAAGACTTCTCCGAGAATATCTTCGACTTCGACGCGCCCCAAAATTTGGTCCAGCGCTGACCGGGCTACAGATAACTCAAATTCAGCCAAATCAACATCCCCAAAATCAGAGAGTTGGACCCTGGCTTGTTTCAAGGCATCGAGAGCAGTTTCCAGATTGGCTTTATGCCGGGCTCTGACAATCACTGGATCTTCTTGTAGCGAAATCATAGAACGCACGCGTTCAGACATCATTTTGACCAGCGATTCCAATCCGTCACCCGATTGGACCGAAATCTGGAGATCAACATCAGAATTGAAAGCGCGGCCGTCTGCCATTCGGTCAACTTGTGAGACGACCCACAAATCATTGTCTCTAAGGTTATCAGGACGCTTGATATTACTTTGATCATCCGCACGAGAGAGAAAAATGATCAGATCTGCAGACGCCGCCCAACTTTCAGCGCGCCTGACGCCTTCAGCCTCAACGAAGTCATCTGTTTCCCGAAGACCAGCTGTATCTGCTAAAGTGACCGGAACGCCAGCCAACTGGATTTGGGATTCAACGATATCCCTTGTCGTACCTGGTATCTCGGAAACAATCGCGGTTTCCCGGGATGTCAAATAATTGATCAATGTCGACTTACCGGCATTCGGCTTTCCTAAGATCGCAATACGCAGTCCATCACGAACCCGGCTGGCTCGGTCTGCATCCCGGAGTGATGTTTCAAAATTGGTGATGAGGTCATCGATCAGATTTTGTGCCGGAAGATGCACATCGTCTGAAACATCACCCTCATCGGAAAAATCAAGAGACGCAGCTAAAAACGCTGATGCCTGCAAAAGGGTTTTGCGCCAGCTGATCAAAACATCGGATGCATCACCAGCAAGAAATTTAGCGGCCTGTTTCATCTGAGCCGCTGAATTCGACTCGATCAGATCAGCAATGCCCTCGGCCTGAAGAAGATCAAGTTTGCCGTTCTCGAAAGCACGTCTCGAAAATTCACCCGGTTCAGCCAATCGCGCTAATCCGGAGCCTATTGTCAATTCAATGATGGTTGAGATGACGGCCGGACTTCCATGACACTGGATTTCGACAACATCTTCGCCGGTGAAGCTGTTTGGCGCCTCAAAACGAAAGACCAATGCTTCGTCGAAACGATCACCATTCTGATCGATCAGCCAACGCGTAGCGGCTACACGGATTTTTGGGGGATCTTGTTTTGATAGAAACCTTAAAACGTCACAAGATCCAGAACCGCTCAATCTCAGAACGGCTACACCAGAACGGCCCTGTCCTGAAGACAGGGCTATAATCGTGTCGTTTGTGGAGCTGGTGGTCAATTCATCCGCTCCGATGTTTCACGTGAAACAATCTAGTTATTCATGGACGAGAAGAATTCGTCATTGTCTTTCGTCTGACGAAGCTTGTCGAGCAGGAAGTCAATTGCGTCCGCTGTACCCATTGGATTGAGGATCCGGCGAAGAACATAGACTTTGGCAAGGTGCTCTTTCGGCGTGATAAGCTCCTCTTTCCGTGTACCGGATTTGAGAATATCAATCGCCGGGAAGACCCGCTTGTCAGCAACCTTACGGTCGAGAACGACTTCTGAGTTACCTGTACCTTTGAATTCCTCAAAGATCACCTCATCCATACGCGAACCCGTTTCAATCAGCGCAGTCGCGATGATGGTGAGAGACCCGCCCTGTTCGAGATTACGTGCAGCACCAAAGAAGCGTTTCGGGCGTTGAAGCGCGTTCGCATCAACACCACCGGTGAGAACCTTACCCGAAGATGGAACCGTCGTGTTGTAAGCGCGACCCAGACGCGTGATTGAGTCGAGCAGGATAACTACATCCCGGCCGTGTTCTGCCAGACGCTTGGCTTTTTCAATGACCATCTCAGCGACCTGGACGTGACGCTGCGCCGGCTCGTCAAAGGTTGAGGATACCACTTCGCCTTTAACCGAACGCTTCATGTCAGTTACTTCTTCCGGACGTTCGTCGATCAGAAGAACGATCAGATAGCATTCCGGATGGTTCGCTTCGATGCTGGCTGCGATATTCTGCAGAAGAACCGTTTTACCAGTACGTGGTGGGGCAACGATCAGGGCCCGCTGGCCCTTACCGATTGGCGCGACAATATCGATCACGCGACCAGAACGATCCTTTTTCGTAGGATCTTTTGGAGACATGACCAGACGCTCTTCAGGATAGAGCGGCGTCAGATTGTCGAAGTGAATTTTGTGTTTGGCTTTTTCGGTGTCCTCAAAATTGATTTGAGTGACCTTCACCAGAGCAAAATAACGTTCTCCATCGCGAGGAGACCGGATTTCGCCTTCTATTGTATCACCGGTGCGAAGACCGTTCTTTTTGATCAGGCTTGGGCTGACGTAAATATCATCAGGACCTGGAAGGTAATTGGATTCCGGAGAGCGGAGGAAGCCAAATCCATCGGACAGGACTTCCATAACGCCAGCACCAATAATCAGGGTGCCATTGTCGGCAAGTTGTTTGAGGATTGCAAAAAGCAATTCCTGGGTACGCAATGATGATGCGTTCTCGACATCCGTTGCCTCAGCATAGGCGAGCAATTCTGTCGGACTTTTAGCTTTGAGATCGCGCAAGGCGACCTGCTGCGCTTCAGTAGGTTTTTCTGTAATTGTTTCTTCGGTCATGGACTCAATGTGTTCATGTAAAATGCCGCAATTCGGCACAAGGAAAACGGGGTTTATTGAGTTGGAAATTCACGCCTGCGGACGAGGCTGCTCATTCAAAGCCATCAAAACGCGAAAACGTCAAGAGTTCTGTGTAAACTCAGCGGTCTAAAATGGCTCAACAACCACCGCAATAATCGCGATGATCGCCAATATAAATGGGATCTCATTGATCATCCGCAAGGTTTTCGGATTTGGCGCCTTATCAGTACCAATCTTGCGATTCATGCCAATGAACACGCCATGGAGTGCGGAGATACCAACCACCATCGCAATTTTCAGCCAGAACCAAATCTCTTTATGAATGAAATCCCATTGGAGCGCGGCAAGCGTGATCCCTAAAATCCAGACGATAACCATACTAGGAGTAAGGATGATGTGTCTCAGACGCGTAATGGCCTTTTTCATCATCTCATCAGTTTCGCCACCGGGCGTCGCTTCCAGACGGTAAACCATGAGCCGCGGCAACATCAGCATTCCTGCCATCCAGGCAATCACGAAAATGATGTGAAAGGCTTTTACCCAAAGAAGCATATCTGATCCCTAGCGATCATAAGTCTGAATGTGCGCCATAAGCTGTTCAACATGCTCTGGCGGCACCTGTGGTGTTATACCGTGGCCCAGGTTGAACACCAGAGGACGGTTGTTCGCCTGATAAGCTTTTATGATCTCGTCTGTTCGATCAAGCATTTGCTGACCGCCTGCTCGCAAAGACAATGGATCGAGGTGCCCCTGAACCGGAAATCCTGTCGGTAGTGCCGAATTGACGAAAGCTGGCACCTGGCCGGTATCCAGTCCGACCGCGGTCACACCGGTTTTTTCCACGTAAACAGGCAACATTGCCCCTGCCCCGCGCGGAAAGCCAATAATCGGTACGTCCACCCCGCTTGCGCGGAGTTCGTCGACAATTTTCTTCGTCGGCTCAATGACCAACCATTCGAACAAGTTATCCGGGAGGTTTTCTGCCCAGCTGTCGAACAGCATAAGCGCATCAGCGCCGGCAGCAATCTGCGCCTTGAGATACTCAATCGTCACATCAGCAATAATATCCAGAACCACACGAAGTTCTTCTGGCTTGGTATAGGCCCAGAGTTTTGGTCGGGATTTATCAGTCCCGCCTTTGCCTTCAATCGCATAGACAGCGACCGTCCAGGGAGAACCGGCGAATCCGATTAGCGGAAAACCCGGCTCCAGCTTTTGTTTCAGACGGGACACTGTTTCCATCACCGGCGACAGACGATCCGCAATTTTGGCACGAGAAACTTTGTCGAGCTGAGATGCCTTTTCCAGCGGTTCAAGTACAGGTCCTTCACCCGTTTCAAACCGCAAGCCGCGATCCATGGCATCCAGAATAAGCAAAATGTCAGCAAACAGAATTGCTGCATCGAACGGATACCGACGCAATGGCTGCAATGTTGCTTCAACAGATAGTGACGGTGTGTAGCAGAAATCCAGAAAACCTTTCGCGCGAGTTCGCAGCTCCCGATACTCTGGAAGATAGCGACCTGCTTGTCTCATAAGCCAGACCGGAGGTCTGTTCGTGCATTCGCCTTTGAGGGTTCTGATGAAGAGAGATGTTTCTGCGCCAGCCAATACCCTGACCCTTATATATGAATCTATTTATTTACTATTTCTTAACCAGTTAGCTCGGTTAACAAATCCTTAACGGAATAGTTTCTCCGAGTTTCCCAATGTTTGATCACAGATCATCCACAGGCTGTCCTGCCTCGGGATTGCAGAAAACTGCCGTAGAAACAAGCTCGGACGCGATCAGTATTTAGTTATTCAACAGCCCTGGTATGGAAACAGAACATTTTCAGGGAGAATCTCAGCCTGTGAATTGTGTTGTGGATGGAAAATAAGTTTGAAAACGATCCACAAATTGTCCACACCAGCTGTGGGAAAAGTCTGAGGTAGACGACGTGTCATTCGGCGATCCGAAAAAGAAGCTTTATATATACTTCAATGTTCACCTGGTGTCGGACTCCACCGGCGAAACCTTGAACGCCGTTATGCGAGCGGCCTGCGCGCAGTTTGAAAACGTCATGCCGCTGGAACACAATTATTATCTTGTCCGCTCACCAAAGCAACTTGATCGTGTGTTGAAAGAGATTGATGGCGCGCCAGGAGTCGTCTGGTTCACAATCTCTGATGAATCCATGCGGACCAAACTCGAAAACCATTGTCGGTCTCACGGCCACCCCATCCTACCCGTTCTTGATGCCTCGGTAAGTATGCTCAGCCGACATCTCGGCCTGCGCGCCAGCGAACGGACAGCGGCGCAACACTCGCTCAATGAAGATTATTTCGAGCGCATGGAAGCGATTAACTATACGCTTGCCCATGATGATGGCGCTGGTCCTGATGGTTTAAAAAATGCGGATGTGGTTCTGGTCGGTATTAGCCGGACGTCGAAAACACCGACTTGTGTTTATCTGGCAAACCGCGGCGTGAAAGCAGCAAATGTGCCTTTGGTTCCTGGCGTGCCGCCATCACAGCAACTTCTGGCGCTGGACGGAATTCATCCGCTTGTCGTTGGATTGAAAATCTCGCCCGAGCGACTGGTTCAGATCCGTCAGCAAAGACTGCTTTCGCTGAATGAAGCCTCTCATACAAGTTATGCCGACGATGATGCGGTAAAAGCCGAGGCGACAGAAGCTAATCGCCTTTTTGCGCGCCAGAAGTGGAAAACGCTGGATGTGTCCAGAAAATCAGTCGAGGAAACGGCAGCATCTATCCTGAACATGCTCCGAATGGGAGACTGATCTCATGGCGAATGATTTGATCCTGGCATCTGGCAGCAAGATTCGCGCGACTCTTCTTCAGAATGCGGGGCTAAATTTCCGTATTCAGAAATCAAATGTCGACGAAGACAGCATGAAAGAAGCGATGCGGGCCGAAGGCTTGTCCGCGAAGGATCAGGCGGAGCATCTCGCTGAAATGAAGGCGACGAAGGTTTCAGCCAATACGAGCGGCCTGGTTCTCGGCGCGGATCAGATGTTATCACTTGATGGTGAGGGGTTTGATAAACCTCAAAACCGCGATGAAGCTTTTGACCGTTTGAAATTCTTCTCGGGAAAATCGCATCATCTGGAATGTGCAGCCGTTATTGCGCAGAATGGTGAACCAATCTGGCGCTTTATTAGCCGACCGAAACTCACCATGAGACCTCTCACAGATGGCTATATCGACCAGTATCTCGATCAGATCGGAGATGCTGCCTTCGAAAGTGTTGGCGCATATCAGCTGGAAGGCCTCGGCATTCAGCTGTTTTCCAAGATCGAAGGCGACTATTTTGCAATTTTAGGGCTGCCACTCCTCGAACTTCTGACGTTTCTGCGTGACCGGGGAGATTTGGAGTCATGACAGGGACTTCCCTCTTTGGCGTCGTAGGAAACCCGGTCAAACACTCTCTGTCCCCGAGAATACATCAATTCTGGTATGACCAACTGTCAGTGGACGCACGATATGTTCCGCTGGAGCTCGCAGAAACATCGCCCGCGGCTGATATTCAGGCGCTCGCCCGAGCTGGTTTTTCCGGATTAAACGTCACCCTGCCCCACAAAGGCGCTGCCACTGCTGCGGCCGGAACCAGAAGCAATGCGGTGGATGCCATTGGTGCGGCGAATACGCTGGTTCGACGCACTGACAAAAGTGGTCAGCTTGTCTGGCACGCCGAAAATACTGATCATTCAGGCTTTTTATGGTCGCTTGAAAGCGCAGGTATCAAGGTGCCAGAACGCGCCTTGATCATCGGTGCAGGCGGCGCCGCCCGCGCTGTCGTTTTCGGTTTGATGAAGGCAGGCATAGACCTCGAGATTTGCAATCGTACGCTTTCAAGCGCCGAGGATATGCGCGATCACCTCAATTGCCCGGATATGGGGATATTCGCACTCGACGAACTTGAGCGACTAGCCGGCAATCACTCACTTGTCGTCAATACAATCAGCCTCGGACACTCAGGCGGACTCCTGCCTCTTCCGGAAGGGTCTGGCCGCCAGTTTGTGGATATAAGCTATGGCAAAGCGGCTGAAGGCATGTTGTCTCAAGCTAAGTCTAAAGGATGGAACACGTTGGACGGCCTACCAATGCTGGTCGGTCAGGCAGCTGACGCGTTCGAGCTTTGGTTCGATCAATCCCCTGATCGAGAATCGGTTTTAAAAGCGTGTCGGGAATGGACCGGAACGACCGCATGATCACTCTCGGCCTCACTGGATCCATCGGAATGGGCAAAAGTGCCACTGCGGCTCTGTTCCGGGAGTTTGGCATTCCGGTTTATGATGCCGATGCGGCAGTTCACCAGATTTACCAAAAAGGCGGAATTGCTGTCACACCGATCGGAAAGGCATTTCCGCATGTCATTTCTGATGGCGCAGTCGATCGCAACGAACTCCGAAAAACTGTGCTCGACAATTCAGAAGCATTAAAAAAGCTCGAGGATATCGTTCACCCGCTCGTGGCAGAGACGCAAATCCAGGCACGCGAAGATGCGGAACGGTCCGGAGCAGAGATTATGGTGCTGGATATTCCGTTATTGTTCGAAACCGGTGGAGACAAACGTGTCGATTATACAGTCGTTGTCACCGCCCCTTTCGATATTCAGCGAGAACGTGTTCTGAGCAGGCCCGGTATGACTGAAGAAGCGTTTAAGTCTATCCTTGCCAAACAGACGCCCGACGCCGAAAAACGCGCCCGGGCAGATTTTGTGATCAACTCCCGGATCGATATTGACTATGCTCGCGAACAGGTTCGGGCTTTGATTGAAGCCTTATTGCGCCAGTCCAAAGGATAGATTTTATGCGCCAGATCATGTTCGACGTTGAAACAACGGGACTTTTCCACGATCAGGGCGACCGCATTATCGAAATAGGCGCAGTTGAATGCCTCAATTTCATGCCGACTGGAGAAACCTTTCAGGCCTATGTTGATCCTGGCCGGTCGGTGTCGAAAGAAACCATCGAGATCACAGGTATTACTGATGACGATCTGGTCGGTAAGCCAAAATTCGAATCCCCGGATATTGTCGACAAACTTCTGACTTTCATCGGAGATGGCGAAATTGTCGCTCACAATGCGAAATTCGACCACGGCTTCCTGAACATGGAACTGAAACGCGCCGGATATGATCAGATTCCGTATGAACGGTGGATCGACTCCGCTGCCGTTGCACGAAGCAAATTTCCCGGATCACCAGCCTCTCTTGATGCGTTGTGTAAACGCTTCAACATCAATTCCGACGCACGGACTTTCCACGGCGCGTTACTCGACTCTCAGCTTCTCGCCGAAGTCTGGCTGGAATTGAATGGCGGACGTCACCGCACATTCTCCTTTGATGGCAATGATGGCTCTGATCTTGATGAGACCGGAAAACGTCGTGCTGCCAGGCAACGCCCGAACAAACTTCAGTCGCGATTGACCAACGATGAAATTTCGCGCCATCGCGAATTCATAGCCGGGCTTTCCGGAAATTCGCGATGGTTCGAGACTCAGGCGCCAGACTGAGACTTGTTCAACTGATCCCGATAGAGCGCATTGAAATCAATCGGATCAACAAGCAAAGGCGGAAACCCACCTTCCCGTGTGAGTTCAGCTATAACTCTGCGCGCGAATGGAAACAGCAGTTGCGGACAATCGATCATCAAAATGGGTTCGACGTGTTCAGGCGCCGCGCCTGTCAGGTCGAAAACACCAGCATATGCCAGATCGACCTCGAACACTGTTTTGTCATCATGGTGAGCGCGACCAAAAAGTTTGAGCACGGTTTCAAATACATTTTTGTCGTTTGAGACATTGTTCGATTGCAGATCAACACCGAGCTCAATCTTGGGCGCCTGCTCCATTCCAGAGACCTGCGCGCCATCACTGCTTTCAAATTTTGCCGATTTTGCGTATTGGGCGAGGACGCGGATTGTGGGGGGAACAGGGTTCAGTGTCTGTGGGTCTAACGACATATTCGCACTCTCTTTGGATTGTAAGCTCGTTCAGCCTTGCTACATTCAAACTCGAAGCTTTGACAAAACATACTTATATGAGAGTCACATGAGATGACTCGAAACAGCGGATCAACATTGCCATGGGCATAGAACTCCTTCTTCTAGCAGGCGTCGCCGTTTTCGTCCTGGCGAGACTGTTTTCTGTTCTGGGAAAACAGAAGGGCGCACCACCACCTTCCTTCAGAACCCCTGAACAAAAACAGCGCCCACAACCGGTTCTCGTCCATTCCGACAATGACGATCAATCTGATGAAGAGTCAGAAGAATCCCTGTCGGACCTTCAGAAAATCTCGCGGTTGGACCCTGAGTTCAGCCAGCGTGAATTCGTTAAAGGCGCGAAAGCCGCTTATGAAATGATCGTGACATCATTTGCCAAAGGTGATCGGTCCACTCTTCAAATGCTGCTGACCGATGATGTTTATGCTGATTATGACCGCGCAATTGTGGAACGTGAATCAACTGATTCCGAACCACTTGAACTGATGCGCCTTAAAAACGCGATCATCGAAAATGCTGAGCTGACAGGAACGGTCGCTGAGATCGGTGTGGTTTTTGAGGCCGAACTGTCCAATGGCGAACGGATTTCCCAGACGAAAGAACTCTGGACATTCGAACGTGATCTGAAAAGCAAGGATCCAAATTGGCGCTTGTCAGACGTTTCGGAGGCCTGATTGGCGGTCTGGCATTTTTAACCGCCTGCCAACCTGAGAAACCTCCTCCGCCAGAACCACCTGTTGAAACGTCAACTCCGGAACCAGGAGTGGCGAGCGACGACCTGACACTTACGCCGATTTCCTTTGGTGATATTCCGGACTGGTCGGAAACACCGATAGACCCTGCCATCACAGCGTTTCAGCAAAGCTGCCGCAAATGGGAAAACCAGGACCCGGACGCCCTTTTATCCAGCCGGGCAAAATATGGCGGCGTAATCGCCGATTGGATGCCGGCGTGTCGGATCCTGCCGAAATATGTCGAAGCTGGTGAAGGCCGCCGCTTTTTTGAGGACTATTTCGACGCCTTTTGGGTTGAGACAGATGAGGAAACCAATCGCTTTACTGGTTATTATGAGCCGGAAGTCGAGGTCTCAGAATACCCTGAAGGAGACAAAACTACGCCTGTTCCTGCCCGGCCAGACAATCTGATTGAAGCTGATCTGGGCCTATTCGACCCTTCGCTTGAGGGCCGGAAGGTTTGGGGTCAAGTCCAGGGCAGCGATCTGGTTTTGTATGACCCGCGTGCTGACATTCAAACAGAGTCTGACAAAGCGTTGGCCTATGCGACGCCTGCCGATGTCTTTTTCCTTCAAATTCAGGGGTCTGGACGCCTTAAACTACCAGATGGAACGGTGTTTCGAGCGAGCTTTGACGCACATAACCACCGTCCATTTGAGTCGTTGGCCAATCACCTGCTGCGTACAGGCGAAATCACTCGCGCAGAAGCAGGAATGACGGGACTGAAAGCCTGGCTTGGCCGGGTCGGACTCGAACGCGCTCAGGCAGCCATGAATGTTAACCCTCGGTTTGTCTGGTTCCGACGAACGCCGATCGACGATCCGGCACTCGGACCGAATGGCGCGGCAGGCTTGCCGCTCACGCCACTGGGAAGCATGGCGGTGGATCTCAATCACCATCCCATGGGTGTGCCCATGCTGGTGCGAAGCCTTATTCCGCAAACAGCCGGCGTTGTTGGTGACGCTCCCACAAATCTTCTTTTGATTTCACAGGATACGGGCGGTGCAATTACCGGCGTCCGCCGTGGGGATATATTCTTCGGGTCAGGAGAAGATGCCGGACGTGTCGCCGGATCAATGAACCAGCCGGGTAGATTCTATGTGTTCCTACCGCAAAACCTTTCAGACAGGTCTGCGAGTGGTCAACCATGAAGAAGACGCGGGCTCTTTCTCAGCGCGAAGAGCGGATGTGGCAACGCGTCGCCCGAACCGTTCGCAAGATTGAGGGACGTCATCCAGACCCTGAAGACGCGAAACCCAGCACAGAGAGTCTCGAGCCATCCAAACAACAGCCGGACGTGATTCCGCCGGCAATTGCACCGCCATCTCGACCCAGGGCGAGTGCCGCAGATCTCGAAAAACTCCTGAACCCGGACAGTACACTGCACAAAAAACCTAGTATTCTCCAAGCAGAGACAAACAAACAGGTTTCGTCAGCTGGTCCGGCCAATCGTGGAGAAGAGCGAAAAATCAGGCGAGGCAAGCTCGAAACCGGGCCACGGCTCGATCTCCATGGTCATACTCAGGATAGCGCGAGGACGGCTCTTTTTCAGTTCGTTCGCTTTCACCAATCACAAAATGAAGTGTCAGTTCTGGTGATCACGGGCAAAGGTCGAGCTGGCAAAGGTGTCATCCGTCAGCGGTTTCTCGACTGGCTGTCCGAACCGGAATTCAAATTGATTGTCAGTGGATATGCACAGGCGCACCGAAAGCATGGCGGAGATGGCGCTTTTTATGTGTTCCTGAGGAAACCCGCCCAACGAAAAGCTTAGCTGTCTGTCCGATTGGCTTTTTCGACCAGACCGGACATGCCCTGACGATCAGCCAGAACCCTGGCAACCTCGTCGAGTGCGACCCCGCGACTGCGAAGCGCAACGAGCAAATGATAAAGCACGTCAGCTGTTTCGGATGCCACGTTTTCATCGGATTCAGATGTGAGAGCGATCGCGAGCTCTACGGCTTCTTCGCCCAGCTTCTTGGCCGTCTTTTTGGGGCCTTTGGCGAGTAATTTTGCCGTATAGGACGCGTTATCATCACCTTCAGCAGCGCGGGCATCGACTGTATTCGACAGTGCGTTCAGTATCTGACCAAGAAGATCTGCCGAACCAAGTGGTTGATTGGTCATGACCACCCCTCCAGACGCATTGGAATGCCAGCTTTCTGCATCTCTGTTTTTGCATCCTGTATGGCAATTTCGCCAAAGTGGAAAATAGATGCTGCAAGAACCGCGGTTGCACCTGTTTTCTGAATACCATCAATCAGGTGCGGAATAGTTCCAGCGCCACCAGAAGCGATCACGGGA
>NZUJ01000003.1 GCA_002701295.1 Ponticaulis sp.
CCGAGCCATCTGCCCATTGATAGGCGCGGGGCAGGGGGCTTTCGCAGTCATGCTCCTGGAAGCGGAAGGTCGGCACCGAGCCGAGCTCGACGCCTTCAGCCTGCCGCATCAGGCGTGGCGCGACATGCTCCCAATCATCCAGAGCGGCCTGAAGGGTTGGCACAATGCGCGCGGCGTCTGTCGCGCGTGTCAGGTCTTTTGAGACGACGACCAGGCGTCCATCGCGCGAGCCGTCACGGAGTGTTGCGAGTTTCATCTTAATAATCCTGTAAAATCAGCTCGAGAGCCAGAAAATGAAAAGCCACTGAGCCGGGATGAGAATGATGGTCGTTGCAATGAGTATCTGAAAGCCAAGTTGCCGGGTTCGATCATTCATCGCCATGCCAGACGATAGGGGAAGCGCGACCAATACAGAGACGGGTGCAGAATAAAACACGAACTGATAGGCCGTCAGGATGGAGTGTGATTTCAGTCTGTCACTCACGCCGTCTTTGAAGCCGAGACCCAGAGGCGACATCCAGATGGCGAATGCCGACAGAATGATCAGCGGCCCGCAGATCAGTAAGGTCGTTTTGAAAAGCCCTCTTCGGTGAACCATTCAGCTCTCTTCCGCGATCTTCTCATGAAGCCATGCGGCATGGCGAGGGGCTTTTTTGGTTGTAGACCATTCCTCGATCATGGGCATGGCAACGTCACGCAACTGTTTCATCTGCTCCGGTGTGCCGATATCTGCGGCGAGCTCAATGCGATGGCCGTTGGGATCAAAGAAATAGATGGATTTGAAAATTCCGTGATGCGTTGGGCCGAGAACGTCCAGCCCCATGCCTTCGAGGTGGGTTTTAGCGGCCATCAACTCGTCGAGTGAGCCGACGCGGAAGGCGATGTGCTGGACCCATTGCGGAGTGTTGCGGTCGCGGTCCATATCTGGCTGCTCAGGCAGCTCGAAAAAGGCGAGCACATTGCCATTCCCCGCTTCGAGGAAGATGTGCATGTAAGGGTCATAGGCGCCAGTGGAGGGCACGTGGTCTTCGGCGATGGCGAGCTGGAAATCCATGCCCAGCGCATCACGGTAGAACTCCACCGTCTCCTTGGCGTCTTTGCAGCGATAGGCGACGTGATGCACGCCGCCAAGTTTGAAGTCAGCCATTAAGCGTTCTCCGGTTCTTTCTCTCCCAGCACGCCGCGTTTGATCTGATCGCGTTCAATGCTTTCGAAGAGTGCCTTGAAATTGCCTTCGCCGAAACCCTGTTTGTAATCGCCGACACGTTGGATGAACTCGAAGAAGACCGGGCCGACCTGCGGTTCTGCGAAAATCTGCAAAAGGAGGCGCGGGGAGCCGTCTTCTGTGGTGCCGTCAAGCAGGATGCCGCGCGATTTGAGTTCGGCTTCATCCTGACCGTGGCCGGGAAGGCGGTCTTTCAGCATCTCGTAATAGGTTTCAGGTGGCGCTGTCATAAAGGGCACGCCAAGTTTTTTCAGCCGATCCCAGGCCGCGACAAGATCATCACAGATGAGGGCGATATGCTGAATGCCCTCGCCATTATACTGGCGGAGGAATTCCTCGATCTGGCCTTTGCCGCCGTCACCTTCTTCATTGAGGGGAATGCGGATTTTGCCATCCGGCGCTGTCATCGCTTTTGAGGTGAGGCCGGTATATTCGCCCTTGATGTCAAAATAGCGGATTTCGCGGAAGTTGAAGAGTTTCTCATAAAACGCCGCCCAATAGGCCATGCGCCCGCCATAGACGTTGTGCGTAAGGTGATCGATGACGGTGAAGCCAGCGCCAACCGGGTTTTTGTCCACGCCCGGCAGATATTCGAAATCAATGTCATAGATGGAGAGGCCGTCGCCGTATCTGTCGACCAGATAGATCAGCGAATTGCCTATGCCGCGAATGGCCGGAATGCGCAGTTCCATCGGGCCGGTTGGCACGTCTACAGGTTCTGCGCCCTGTTCGATCAGATGGTTATAGGCTGCATTGGCATCGCGCACACGGAAAGCCATGCCGCAGGCCGATGGGCCGTGTTCGCGGCTGAAATACCAGGCGGGAGATTTGGGCTCGTAATTGACGATGATGTTGATGTCGCCCTGACGCCAGAGTTCGACATCTTTCGAGCGGTGGCGGGCAATTTTTGTCATGCCGATGGTTTCAAGAATCGGCTCGATCTGGCCTTTTTCGGGTGCCGAAAATTCGATGAATTCGAAGCCGTCTAGGCCGGCTGGGTTTTCAAACAGGTCGGTCAATTCATACTCCCTGAAGTGCTGTGTTTCGGTGGTAATTTCCGCTGCCGCGATGGATGTACTCATCGGAAGGAGCGGGCTCATTCGGTTCAAAATCGCTTGCCGTGCGGAGGAAGTCATAGACCTGGTCGAAATCGCGATAGCAGGTCCCGAGCAGCTCATCGAAGCTGCGAATGACGAAATAAGTCTCCTGGAAATCGTCGATGCGGTAATTGGTGCGCATGACGCGGGTCAGGTTGAAGCGGATGCGGTTCGGGCTGTCGCTTTCGAGGGCAAACTGGCTTTCTTTCGGTGAAGAGAGAATCCCTGCGCCGTATATGCGAGGTCCGGCGGGCGTTTCGATCAGGCCGAACTCGACCGTATACCAGTAAAGGCGGGCAAGGTTATGCAGCTGTCCTGAGCCGAGCGCTTTCAATCCGCCCTGACCATAAGCCTGCATGAAGTCTGCGAAGACCTGATTGGCGAGCATTGGCACATGGCCGTAAATATCGTGAAAGACGTCTGGCTCTTCGATGTAATCGAATTCGTGCTCCGGCCGGATGAAGGCGCCTGCCGGAAAACGCTTATTGGCTAGGTGTTCAAAGAAAACTTCGTCGGGCACGAGATCAGCGACCGGCACAACGCGCCAACCCGTCATGGCCTCTAGCTTGTCTGATAGTTTCTCAAAATCCGGAATGCCGCCTTCGGAAAGCTTGAGTGTCTGGATTGCCTCCAGGCATTCATCGCATGCGCGGCCTTGCAGGACGGCTTCCTGGCGCTGAACCAGACGGTCCCAGCGCGCATGTTCTTCAGGTGTATAGCTCTGCCAGTCCTGGTCAATTGTGTAGTCGGCGTTCTTTGGAGCGTCCGTATAGCGATTTTTTGTGGATGTCGCGGTGTCAGCCATGAGCAACCTCCCTAATTATTCTTTTTGGAGAGTATAGCGCGGTTCTGGCGAAATTTCGCTTCATTTCGCAGTGGTTTTGCGAGTATTATGAAACAAATATTTCGTATAATTGGAAATAATGGAGTCGGGAGAGCGTTTTATGGCATTGTCTGACAAGGACGTTCAAATACTCAGAGCGTTGCAAAATCACCCTGACGATAGCCGTCAGGAGCTGGCTGACCGGCTTGGCATGTCTGTGACGACGCTTTGGCGCCGGATTAATGATCTTCAGGCTGAGGGCTTGATCAAAGGCACGGCTGTGTTGCTTGATCCGGAAAAGACGGGTCTGCCGGTTTGTGTGTTTGTCTTTATCAATCTCAAGGATTACAGCCCGGAGACGCGAAACCGGTTTGAAGATTTCGTCACAAGTTCAGGTCAGATCATGGAGTGTTATTCGGTCACCGGCGCGTATGATTACACATTGCTGATCCGTAGCCGAAGTGTGTCGGATTTCGAACGCTTCCTCATGGATGAAATCCTGAGCCATCCCGGCGTTGAGTCGGCAAGTTCACAGATCGCGTTGAGACAGAACAAGTATAATACGGCTCTGCCGGTCTGATTGATCTTAAGTCTTGGGACGGTCGTGATCTTCCAGAATGCGGTATGCAGCGCCCTGAGGGTCATCGAACTGGCCGGATTTCACTGACCAGATGAATGCGAACAGCGCGAGTCCACCAAGCATGAGTGCGACCGGGATCAGAAAAGCCAGAATTTCCATCATACATCCCATTTTCCAGCGCCCTGACGCAGAGCATTCAGCGTCACGACGATTGATGATGCCGACATCATTATCGCAGCCAAGAGGGGTGATGCAAACCCGAGCACGGCGAGGGGGACGGCGATGAGGTTATAAATGCCTGCAAGACCGAAGTTCTGAAGCATGGTGACGCGGGCGCGTTTCGACGTCTTCAATATGCCGGGCAGACTCCCGATGGAACCGCCAAAGACCAGGTCAGACGAGGCCTGGCTGATATCCATCGCCCCGCCGGGTGCAATGGCTGCGTAGGCGAGTGACAGCGCACCCGCATCGTTGAGGCCATCTCCGATCATCAGTGTTTTGCGGCCCTCAGCGCGCAGGTTTTCGAGGCGCGCGACTTTATCCTGGGGGCTGGCTTCTGCTGTCCAGGTGTCGATGCCGAGCTCATTGGCGACGCGTTCGACGGATTTTGGTCGGTCGCCAGACAGGATTTCGACGGTGTATCCAGCCTTTTTGAGCTGATTGACCGCTTCGGTTGTATCGTCGCGAAGTTCATCATGGAAGGTGAAGGCAACAGGCTCTGCGCCTTCTTCGGCGAACCAGATGACCGGGCCGTCGTGTGTGATTGTCTTCTTTGTGCCGACCCATTCTGCAGAGCCGAGGCGATAGGTTTTGTCGTCGATCTGGCCTTCAAGGCCCAGGCCGGGGAATTCGCGGACATGCTCTGCGGCTTCACCGCAGCCTGCGACAGCTTCGATGGCGCGGGAGAGCGGATGGCGGCTTGTGCGGGCCAGTCGCGCTGCATGTTCGAGTGTTTCGGGTGTGATCTGGTCCGCCCGAAGAACCGGATTGCCCATAGTGAGCGTGCCGGTCTTATCGAACACGATGTGATCGCAGGTCGCGAGCCGTTCCAGAGCATCGCCTGATTTCAGAAACGCGCCATGGGCGTAAAGTCGGCTCGAAGCCACGATTTGAGACACAGGTGCGGCAAGCGCCAGAGCGCATGGGCATGTGATGATCAGCGTGGAGACCGCAACGAGAATGGCCTGACTGATGCTCGGCCCGAATGCCCACCACCCAAGAAAGGTCAGAAGGGCTGTCAGGTGAACAAGTGGAACATAGAGCGAAACGGCTTTGTCGGCGATCTTGCGATAAGCTGAGCGGCGTTGTTCGCCTGCTTCCAGCATGTTTTCAATATCTGAAAGCAGTGAATCTGCTGCTGCATTGATGGCTTCGCCGGTAAGGCTGCCGCCAAGATTAAGGCTGCCTGCGTAAACAACACGGCCTTTTCCGACAGAGACAGGCTGGCTTTCACCCGTGACGAGGCTTTCATCAATTTCGGACGTGCCCTCAAGGATGCGGAGGTCCACAACTGCGCGCTCGCCGGATGCAATCAGGATCTGGTCACCAACCTGAACATCGCGCGCCGCGACCGGTGCGGTTTTGCCATCACGCAGTCGCGTGACCGTGCGATTTTTGAGCGCCGCGAGGGCGTGTGCCGCTGACATGGCCCGTCGGCGCAGGCGTGCATCGAGGAAGCGGCCAATCAGAAGGAAAAAGAGCAGCATGGCCACCGCGTCAAAATACGCGTGCTCACCACCCGTAAAGGTCTGCGAAACGCTGACGGCAAATGCCAGCACCAGCGCGAGCGAGATCGGCACGTCCATATTCACCTGGCGATGGGACAAGGCGCTCCAGGCGGACTTGAAAAAGTGTCGCCCCGAAAAGACAAGAACGGGTAGGGCGATGAGGCCGGAGATCGCGTGAAAGCTCTTCCGTGTCATCTCACTCATCTCATTATGTCCGCCCCAGACAGAGACTGACAGAAGCATGATATTTGCGGCCGCAAAGCCTGCAATCGCCATAGAGATGAGAAGGCCGCGTTCTTCTGCCTTGCGATCGGCTTCGTCAGGTTCGTTAGAGACAGCGGCGACACCATAGCCGAGAGATCGGACTTTTTCGCCAATTGCCGACCCTGAAAGCTCGCCTTTCCATTTGACGGTCAATCGACCCGTAGACAGGTTGAGACGCGCCTCCTGTACGCCAGGCATTTCACCGACATTCGATTCAATCTTGCTGAGACAACCGCCACACCGTGCACCGCTGACAGACAATTCCAGCGACTTGCCGTTGGGTGACAGGACAACAAACGTGTCAAAATCAGATTGCGGTGTGAGCGTTGGCAGCGTGTCAGCGCTGAACCCGGCATGTGTATCGGTCATTAGCGTGTCAGTGTCTTGTAAGCCACAAAGTCAGAAGGTTCGTCATTTTCAGCGACGACGGTGATTTCTGCTCGCCAGATACCACCGGCTAGTCCGTCAACCGACGCGGCATATTCGCCGGGACTGGTTTCAGTGAGCGTCACGAGTGCGTCCTGATCTTCTGTTGCCGAACGTTTCAGGACGGCGACGATATCGCGATGGACCAGCGGGTAGCCGTTTTCATCCTGAAGGCGCACAATGAGCCGGTCGTGCTGAAAGCCCATTTCAGTGGACCAGCCACGCGCTGCCTGCTCAGAGCGCTCTTCCAGCGTGTCATTATAGTTCAGACCCTGAACATAGGACTTCTTGGTATATTCGCCCGGGAATGAGGTGATGGCATTGTACAGAAACACGCCATTCACGATGAACATCAGCCCGAAAAAGCCCAGAATCCACATGAGGACATGCCAGCCTGAGAGGCGATTTTTTGCTACGACTTCGGTCATTTGTCCGGACCTCTGAAAGATGTTGTGTTCTTGGTTGTTTCGCCGGTTTCAGCATCGGTAACGATCATGTCGAAATTGCGTACTGGTTTTCCGGAAGGGGCTTCGACGAGCACGCGGAACCGATCGACGCCGTGTGGCGCGATAGGCAGCTCAATGCCTTGTTCACTGTCTTCGTCACGCATGCCAACGACGGTGACAATCGAGTCTGCCAGGCCGACAGTGGTCAGCACCATGGTTCGCTCGTTCGCGTCCTTGTTCACGAGCTTGAGCGTATAGCTGTTACGCAGGGATCCGTCTGACAACACCACAAATGGCGGTGAACGGTCTTTAAGAACGTTTATTTCGAAGCTCGCACGGCTGGTCAGACCAAATAGCATCAGGGCGCTGATGGCTATGATGAGCCCGCCGTACAGGAAGGTCCGTGCGCGCAAGACATGGTATTTCGGCGGTGTCTTGCCGGCCGCACGAGCCGCCACCGCGACGTCTGTATCATAGGCGATCAGACCCGTCGGGCGATCAACCTGCTTCATGATGGTGTCGCACGCATCAATACACAGTGCGCAATGAATGCATTCGAGCTGAGCCCCATCGCGGATATCAATACCCATCGGGCAGACCTGAACGCACTGTTTGCAGTCGATACAGTCGCCGCGATTATCCCAGGACTCTGATTTACGCTTCGCGCCACGTGGCTCACCTCGGTCGAACCGATAGGTCACGTTGAGGGCGTTCTCATCGGTCAGAGCGGCCTGAATACGCGGCCATGGGCACATATAGGTACAGACCTGCTCGCGCATGGTGCCTGCAAGCGCATAGGTGGTGAAAGTGAGAATTCCGGCAAACCAGTACGCAGACAGTGGTGCCTCGCCAGTGAACCAGCCGCGGGCGACAGTCGGTGCATCGTGCCAATAGAGAATGAAGGCACCACCCGTCCAGAAGGCAATGATCAGCCAGACAATATGCTTGCCACCCTTACGGAGGACCTTGTTCAGGGTCCAGGGTTGTCTATCGAGGCGCATACGGGCCGCGCGGTCGCCTTCAAAGGCGCGTTCCACCCAGATGTAGAGATCGGTCCAGACAGTCTGTGGGCAGGCATAACCACACCAGACCCGACCAAAGATCGACGTGATGAGGAACAATCCCAGAGAGGCAATAATCAGGAGGCCTGCCAGATAATAGGCCTCCTGAGGCCAGATTTCGATGTTGAAGAAGTAGAACTTCTCACTTTCAAAGTCAGCGAGAACCGCCTGGTTTGGGATACCTTCACCCCGGTCCCAGCGCAGCCATGGCAGAAAATAATAAATGCCAAGAGCGACAGCCATAACCAGCCATTTCAGGCTGCGGAATGTTCCATGCGCCAGCTTTGGATAGATCTGCTGGCGTTTGGAGTACAAATCTCCACCAGAGGGAGGCATAGGCCCCTCTCCGGCAGGCTGCATGTTGAGCGGTTCTTCGGCCATGAGACCTTACTCACCTCCTCCGAGAGTGTGGACGTAGACGGCCAGAGCCTTGATTGAGGTGGCGTCCAGTCGATCACTCCATGCTGGCATATGTGAATTGCGAGCATTGTAGATGGTTTCGAAGATAGTGGCGCGATCACCACCATAGAGCCATTCAGCATCAGTCAGGTTCGGCGCACCTTCTGACCGCATGCCTTTGGCGTCTTCACCGTGACAGATCGAGCATTCCTGTTGGAAAACAGGTTCTGCACGTGCAACGGCATCTTCTTCGGCGTCCTGACCGGACACGTGAAGCACATATTCCGTCAGGTCATTGATGGTTTCACGCGGAAGAAGTCCGTCCTTGCCGAAGCTCGGCATGGCAGAGTTGCGGGTGTCGTCGTCTTCTTCATGGCGAATGCCGTGCTGGAGCGTGGTTTCGATACCTTCAAGCGTACCGTCCCAAAGCCAGACGTCATCGGCCAGTGAAGGATAGCCTTTGGCTCCACGACCACCTGCACCGTGACAGGTCGCGCAGTTGTCACCGAACAGGCTTTCACCGAGCGCCAGCGCAAATTGCTGAAGGTTTCGGTCGGTTTCGATCTGTTCGAGCGATGCGTCCACGAATGCGCCGGCCTGAGCAGAACGTTCTGCTTTCAGGCGGTTCACTTCAGCCATCACTTCGACCCGGTCAGATTGGCCGAGCAGGCCGCGGGTGTGCCCCGAGTTCGTGAATGGCAGGGCAGGAAGCGCCGGCATGAGCACCATCCATATTACAGCGAATACGATGGAGGCGTAAAAGATGTAGAGCCACCAGCGAGGCAGTGGTGTGTTGAGCTCCTTGATGCCGTCCCAGCTGTGTCCAGTTGTTTCGGTTCCGGTGGCTTCATCAACTTCTACTTTGTGGTTCGCGTCAGTCATTGATCGGACCTTCATCATTGAGAGGAGAGCGGGCAGCCTGGTCAAAGGTCTCCTGATTTTTCGGCCAAAGGGCGTAGGTCAGGACCCCGGCGAACAGGAGGATGAAGTAGATCATCCCTCCTGTCTGGGCAAAGCTGGCGAGGATTTCATACATGCATCCAACTCCTATCTGGCATTGCTCAGATCGTCGGCTTCAAAGGTCGAGAAATCGACCAGAGTGCCAGTCATCTGAAGATAAGCGATCAGGGCGTCCATTTCGGTGATCCGGGTTGGATCGCCGTCATAGTCGCGGGCTTTCACAGTGCCTTCGCGTCCTGCGATGCCTTCATAGGCGTCGAAGAGGCTGTCGACATAGTCATAGCCACGCTCCTCGGGGTCAGCCTGAGCGATCAGGTGGCCTTCGGCGTTTTCGATCATCTCGTCGGTGTAGGGGACCCCCACCAAACGTTCGGTTTTCAGCCGGCCCTGAATGTCGTCAAAGTCGAGTTCCTTTTTGGCGAGGAATTCGTATGGCGGCATGATGGATTCGGGCACCAGCGCGCGCGGATCCTTCAGGTGATCAAGGTGCCATTCATCGGAATATTTGCCACCAACCCGAGCGAGATCCGGACCAGAGCGTTTTGAGCCCCACTGGAATGGGTGGTCATACATGCTCTCGGCAGCGAGAGAATAGTGACCATAGCGCTCCACCTCGTCGCGCAAAGGACGGACCATCTGTGAGTGGCAGACATAGCAGCCTTCACGGATGTAGATGTCCTTGCCGGCCAGCTCCAGAGGCGTGTACGGGCGCATGCCGTCCACTTTCTCGATGGTGTTGTCCATATACATGAGTGGTACCATCTGGATGATCCCGCCAATCGAGACTGCGACCAGGATCGCCACAGTCAGGAGGAGGGAGTGGCGTTCAAGAACGCCATGTCGGTTCATTATCGACATTGATTAATCTCCTATTCGGCAGGTTGGAGGCTGCCAGCAGCCTGTTTGGATTTTTCGGCAGCTTCGGAGTCGCGGGCTTCGCCTTTGCCGAGTGCGGTCATGGTGAGATTGATCGCCATCATGACTGCGCCAGCGAAGTACATCAGACCACCGAGTGCGCGGATCATGTATGCGATGTGCTTGGCCTCAACGGTCTCAACGAATGAATATTCGAGGAAGCCGAATTCGTTATAAGCACGCCACATCAGACCCTCTGTGATCCCTGCGAAGTACATGGAGCAGATGTAGAACACGATACCGATGGTGGAGATCCAGAAGTGCCATTCAACGAGCGAACGTGAGAACAGTGCCGGACGCTTATAGAGCCAAGGAACGAGGCAGTAGAGCGCACCGAAGGAGATGTATCCCACCCAGCCCAGAGAGCCGGAGTGAACGTGACCAATGCCCCATTCGGTATAGTGACTCAGCGCGTTGACCGCACGGACACTCATCATCGGACCTTCGAATGTCGACATGCCGTAGAAGGCGAGGCTGACAATCATCATTCGCAGAACAGGATCAGTCCGGAGTTTGTCCCAGGCACCTGACAGCGTCATCAGGCCGTTGATCATACCGCCCCAGCTCGGCATCCACAGCATGATTGAGAAGGTCATGCCGAGGGTCTGAGCCCATTGTGGAAGCGCGGTGTAGTGAAGGTGGTGTGGACCCGCCCAGATGTAGATGAAGATCAGTGACCAGAAGTGAACGATCGACAGACGGTAGGAATAGACCGGACGATCTGCACGCTTCGGAATGAAATAGTACATGATGGCGAGGAAGCCGGCCGTCAGGAAGAAGCCCACGGCGTTGTGGCCATACCACCACTGGGTCATCGCATCCTGAACACCCGCAAACAGCTGAACGGACTTGGAACCGGTCAGCGTCACAGGGATGGACAGGTTGTTGACGATGTGGAGCATCGCAATCGTCACGATGAAGGCCAGGAAGAACCAGTTCGCGACGTAGATGTGCTTTTCTTTGCGTTTCCAGATCGTGCCGAGGAAAACCAGCAGATAGACAACCCAGACAATGGTCAGCCAGAGGTCTACATACCATTCAGGTTCGGCGTATTCCTTGGACTGGGTAATCCCAAGAAGGTAGCCCGTGCCCGCCAACGCAATGAAAATCTGATAGCCCCAGACGACGAACCATGGCCACATGCCGCCAGCCAGACGCGTGCGACATGTGCGCTGCACGACATAAAAGCTGGAGGCGAGAAGCACGTTGCCACCAAACGCAAAAATCACTGCAGATGTGTGCAGTGGGCGAAGGCGGCCAAAGTTCGTGAAGCCGAAGTCAGCAAAGTAAAAAATGTTAGGCCATGTCAGCTGCAGCGCGATAATGACGCCGACCAGCAGGCCTGCCAAACCCCAGAACGTCGACATTGCGACACCGACTTTGACGACTTTGTCGTCGTATTCGGTTTCGTCGAACGCGTCTTTGGAATTCTGGTCTGCCCCCCAAAGGCAGATCCCGATAAGAAACGCACCAGCCAATGCCAAGAATGTGTAAGCCTGGATTTCCATGGCTTTGTCAGCAGCGTTGGCGGCGATGAAGATTGTGAGAAGCAAGAAGACAGTGAGAAGTGCCCCGACACTGAGGGGACTTGTGCTGTCCGTTCTCTTTATTGTCTGGTTCATGGCCCGATCCTGGTTAGACTACGACCGGAGATTCCGGCCTTGGATGCTGTTTACGGAGTCACGGGTAGAACCGGTATAAGGGAAAATACTGATATTAACGGGTGCGACTCTATGACTAACAAGGCTCCAAACTGGAGATACTGATATGAACTCGAAACTTGCTCTCCTTTTCGGAACAGGTCTGACGTTGACCGGTCTGCTTCGCATGGCGATTCACTCTGCCAGCGAGGGTCAGATGTTGTTGTCGGGCTGTGGAGATATCGCGTTCAGCATACCCGTTGCTGCCAATACGGCGCATTGCTGGGGCTGTTATGCCGCACTCGCTGGCGGTGCGTTGATGGCGACAAGTGTGATTTTCATGACTCGCTCGCGACTGCTGCCTCAGCGTGAGAATGTCTGAAAAGGATCAGTCATCTTCAGCGCAGGAGCTGATCCGTCGCTTCTCGGAAGCAGGCAAAGAACCGCTGTTGAAGGCGGTTTTTTCGTCCATTCCGGAGGCGATGATTATCATTGATGTCAGCGGAACAATTCTTCTGTTCAATCGAACAGCTGAAGAGATGTTCGGCTATTCGACCGACGACGTGATTGGCAAGAATGTCAGCGTGCTGATGACAGATGCCGATAATGTTCATCACGACCGCTATCTGAGTAGCTATCTCAACACCGGCAAGGCGCAGATTATCGGCATTGGCCGCGTGGTTCAGGCGCGGCGTGCAGACGCCTCGACCATGCCGGTCCATCTGACTGTTAGTGAGATGGCGCTGGACGGTCATCGGCTTTTTACCGGGTACATCCGGGATGTGACCAAAGAACAGGCCGCTCACCTCAAGATCAGCGAGATGCAGGTCGAGCTGGCGAATTTTTCTCGTCTCAGCACCGTCGGCACAATGGCTTCGGCCATGGCGCATGAACTGAACCAGCCATTGACGGCGATCGCCAATTATCTCGAAGCCGCGCGTGACATTATCGAAGGACCACCCGAGACGGCCTATCCGCTGGTTCAGGAGGCTCTGGATGCAGCGGCGAAACAGTCGATTCGCGCCGGTCAGATCGTGCGCCGGTTGCGGGATTTTGTGTCTCGCGGGGAGTTTGAACTCTCTTCCGTTCAAATTGACAGCTTGATCCGAGAAGCCATTTCGCTGTCCAAGGTTGAGAGCAAAGGCGTGAAGCCCCGGGTCGTCGTGGAGTGCGAGCCAGACCTGCCGGACGTCATGATCGATCCGCTGCAAATCCGACAGGTGCTGATCAATCTGATTCGGAATGCTGTCGAAGCTCTTGAGGACGAAAGCGCGCCCCTGATTACCGTTTCAGCCAGCATGGAGGGGTCAGATGTTCGCGTTGACGTTCGCGACAATGGTCACGGTTTGCCTGCCGACGTCATGAAGACACTATTCGAGCCTTTCCACAGCAGTAAATCCCACGGAATGGGGCTCGGCCTTTCAATCTGTCAGACCATTGTTGAAACCCATGGTGGCAAGATCAAAGCCGAACATTGCGAAGAGGGCGGTGCACGCTTTTCGTTTACATTGAAAACCTGATAATCCCATGCCATCACCTGAAGAGGGTTGATAAATTTGAAGGCGGGATATGTCCGGTCAAAGGATTCTGGTGGTTGATGATGACGAGGCCATTCGGCATTCGCTGAGTTTCATGCTCAGACATGCCGGGTTCGACGTCAAAACCTTCCCGGGCGGGGAGCCATTCCTCGAAGCGGTTGATGACGAGCACGTTTCCTGCATTCTTCTGGATGTCAGAATGCCAGACATAGACGGTCTGACCGTTCTGGAGGAGCTGCGCGGTCGGGGGAATTTCTGGCCGGTAATCGTGCTGACAGGGCATGGCGATGTGTCGACTGCGGTGACGGCCATGAAGTCAGGTGCGACAGATTTTCTCGAAAAACCTTACGAGAAGCAGGCCATTCTTGATTCGATTGCCAAGGGTTTTGACAAGCTCAACGAAAACGCGTCGGACGAACAGCGCAAGATTGAAGCAAATGCGAGGCTGAAACACCTCACGCAGCGGGAAACCGAAGTGTTGGAGCTATTGTCTGACGGGCTCACCAACAAGGCGATTGCAGAACGCTTGTCGATTTCTGCCCGCACAGTTGAAATTCACCGTGCGAACCTGATGGTGAAGCTGGAAACGGAAAGCCTTTCAGGGGCGCTGAAGGTTGCTTTTGCAGCGGGCATAGGCCTGGCCTGCTAATTAGGTATTTCCCCTTAAAGACATGATCCTGACGCTGCATTACCTACCGTAAAGTGGCGAATTTCGCCGGTACCCGCCGGAGCATCATGAACACTGCATCTGTCATATTAGTCGAAGACGACGCCGATGTGCGTCGGTCTCTGGCCATGATGCTGCGTTCCAGAGGATTCAGCGTTCAGCAGTATTCAAACGGGCCTGAAATGCTGGCCTCGAGACACATTCCTGATACGGGGTGTCTGCTTCTCGATTACCGAATGCCGCACATGAATGGTTTACAGCTCTTCAAGCATTATCGCGAGCGCGGGGGGCACTCACCGGCTATTCTGATCACTGGTGATTTTTCGCGATCTGTGAAACGGGATGCTGCCCTGGAGGGCATTTTTGCGGTCATCGAAAAGCCGATCACGGGTGAAGACCTGGTAAGTCAGATCAATCTGGCCCTGTTGCCGAGCACCCCGAACGCGCTCTGATTTACAATCTCCGGGCGTTTTATGTTGCCTGAGACAAGCAAGGCTTTACACTCCCGTACCAAGTTGTGATCGGGGGAAATCATGTCTGTTGATGAGGTGTTTCAGGCTGGCGTGTCCGCGCATATGAACGGGCAGCCCAAAGAGGCCAGAACACGTTATCTGGCGGTTCTCGAACGCGAACCAGAGCATTCGGGAGCCCTTTCAAATCTCGGCAGGCTGGCGCGCGCGGAAGGCGACAACACATCGGCTAAAGTCTATTACGAGACTGCTGTGAGGGCGCCCAATGCCCCGGGCGAAGTGTTTTTCAATCTGGCCAATCTGCTGATCGATCTTAACCAGACGGCGAATGTTGAAGAGCTGTTTGCCAAGGCGGCAGATAAAGCGCCGCAACTGGCGCAGATCCATCTCAAGCGTATCCGGTTTCTGCAACAGCACAAAAAGATGGCTGCCGCGCTCGAGGCGACCCGGTTTGCCCTGACGCATCATCGACAAAATGCGGATATTCTCGCCGAATTCGGCCGTCTTCTGGCGGCAAGCGGTAAGCTGCGCGACGCTTTGCGGCCGACACAGCTGGCCGTTGCAGGCGGCTTCAAGGATGATGGATTTGCAACTCGACTTGCGCAGTCTCTTCTCGAAGCAGGCGATGGCGACTCAGCAGTTGCCCTGATGCGCCAGCTTGTGGCGGGCGACAAAGAGAATGCCAGTCATCATTTCAATCTCGGATATTGTTACAGAAAATCAGGTCATTACCTGAAAGCGCTGCAAGAGATGCGAACCGTTCAAGACTTGGCGCCGCAGTTTTCAGGATTGGCTGTCGAGATCTCAAATCTGCTGGTAAATTGTGGGCGACCGCAGGAAGCGCGCGAGATGTTTGCCAAACAGCTCAGCGATCCTGAGCTGCGCGAGCGGGCTATTTCCGGTTACCTCATGTCCTTGCTTTACGACCCGGATATGTCGGGCGAGGACATCCGAATCGAACATCAGAAACTGACCGCAGACTGGAGCTGCGCTCCGGCACCAAAAAAGAGACAGCCAAAAGCCGGTAAGCTGAAGGTTGGTTACCTGACGGGCGATTTCCACGGAAATCACCCTGTGGCTCAATTTCTGCTGCCAATCGTTCGACGCCACGAGGACATCGGAATTGAGGCCTATGCCTACGTGAATTTCAGGGAGCGAGATGATGTCGCAGCGGAATTCGCTCAATATTGTCAGTTCCGGGAAGCCTGGGGAAAAAGCGATGATGAGGTCGCTGAATTGATCCGTAAGGACGGTCTGGACCTCCTGATCGACCTGTCCGGCCATTCGAGTGGAAATCGCCTTCGCGTTCTCGGGCAAAGACCCGCACCGGTGCAGGCCTGTTTTGTTGGCTATCCGTCGACAACCGGTTTTGCTGCTGTGGATTATCTGATCACCGACCGAAGGCTGGCACCACCTGAGCGTTCGGCCTGTTATTCTGAGATGATGGCCTATCTGCCTGACGCGTTTTTGTGTTTTCAGCCTCTGAAGGGCATGCCTGACCCGATGCTTAAGCCGGAAAATCGCGAACGGGTTGTCTTCGGAACGCTCAATCATTTTCCGAAACTGAATGAAGGTCTGATCAAGGCCTGGGCGGATATTCTGACGGCGGTTCCAAACTCGGTTTTTCTGTTCAAGTGCGGCGCGTTTTCGGAGAGCGAAACACAAGATCTGGCAGCAGGTTTGTTCAAGAATTACGGGATTGAGCGTGATCGGCTGATCCTTCAGCCGCCAAGCGTTTTTGAAGAGGCCATGAAGGTGTATCGCGAGATCGATATCGCCCTGGATACCTTCCCGTATAATGGGGGGACGACAACATGCCAGGCGTTGTGGACCGGCACGCCTGTTGTCACGCTGGCTGGTGAAAACTTCTGTGGACGCATGGGCGCGAGCCTCATTACAGCGGCTGGGCATCCCGAATGGGTCACCCAGTCGGTGGACGAGTATGTGGCCTGCGCCGTCGAGCTCGCGACCGACCGACAGAAGATGACGGAAATCAATCGCCAGCTATGCAAAACCATAATGTCATCGCCCATGTGCGCGATTGAGCCGTATGCAAAAGCATTCGGAGAATTGTGCCGCAAAATGGCCGAACGGAGCGTTTGAAAAGACGCTCCATCATTCCAAAAATCAGACCAATTCGTATTCCTGGGCATTTTGCCAGGACATATGCTCGTCGTTGCCGGTGACGTCATAGTCCGGACGATTGAAAGCTGATGTCAATGGATCGGCGTCGGCACCTGAGACTGACGTGTCTTCGACGTTGACGACCGGGTCTGAAGCATTGATGAGGCCGAGAGTGTCGATACCATTCGCTTGAACAACGCCTGCGCCGTCCAGCGCGCCATCGAGTGCGATTGGCGCCCCGGTGCCGCTTGTCAGGATGGCGAAAGCCCCTGTTACCTGATCTGAAATGAGGACATCGTCGATGTTATCTCCATCATAGTCGGCAATATCCCGGACAGTCTGGCCGACGAGATCGCTGACCGTTGCAGCCGCGCCAGACAAACCAGAATAAAATATCTGACCGGCATCCGCGCCATCACGGAACAGAATGTCGGCTTCACCATCTCCGTTGAAGTCACCAATGGCTTCATATTCGTAAGCTGCGAAACCGAGTGCTGTTTCTGTTGTGAGCCCATCTGACAGAAGGCTCCATTCGCTGGTGGCATTTTCCTGGATCAGTATGTCTTTCGCGCCGTCCCCATCAAAATCGCCAGCTGCGACGGCAGTATGAAAGCCAAAGCCAATTGAGGTTTCGTTATCGAATGGCGAGGTTTCGTCGCCTTCAAGAATATAGAAGGGATTGCCGCCACCGCGCGTGGTGAGAAGGTCGTCATCACCATCGCCATCGAAGTCTCCGATCGCGACGCTGTCATTGTTTCTCTTGCCGTACAGGATCATTCCATCAGCGTCGGAATAAATCCGTTTGGCGCCATTCGTTGCCTCAATCAGGGCATCGGTCACACCATCACCATCAAAATCGCCGAACCCTTTGAGAAGTTGGTCGGACACTTTGAGATTCGTGATGGTTAGAAAGCCGTCATCCAGAAGGAAAAGGCGCGTCACATTCGGATTGAGTGATTGGGCAAAAGCTTCTGCTTCACCGTCACCGTCAATATCGGCGAAGCCTGAAATGACTGAATTGCCTCGGCCAATATTCTCTGAGGTGCCATTCTCAACGCCATATTGAACGACATGGGCGCCATTGAATCCCTTCAGAATATGATCAAGCGTGCCATCGCCATCGAGATCAGCAAATCCATAGGAGGTGGAATTCGGTCTGCCTTCATTAGAAGCAGGTGCAGCGTCGGCTGGATCGTACAGTCGCAGATAGTTTGCATTGCCTGGCCGTTGAAAGAGAAGATCAGATGTGCCGGACAGATCGAAATCGCGAAAAGCAGGAACAAGATCAACGGTGATCTGTGTCGATACAAATTGCTGTGCAATATCTTCCGAACCGAAGACAACATAGCTTTGACCAATCTGGGTCGAGTCGCCCGGCGATGCACCATACGCGCCGATGATCAGGTCGGATATGCCGTCATTATTGATGTCACCTGCACCAGACACCGAGGTCCCGGAATAATCGAATCCAGCAACACCATTGATCACAAATCCATTGTCGCCATCCAGGTCTGATGCTTCGAGAACTGCAGAGAAGCCAGAACTGGTTCCGAATACGACGTAGGACTCACCTGACGAAACATCGTTCGGATCGCCCAGACTTGCGCCGATCAGAATGTCATCGAAACCATCGCCGTTGACGTCACCTATTCCTGAAACAGTGTTGCCTGTGTCATCGATATGATCGATGCCATTGACTTTGAAACCATTCGATCCGTCGAGGTCCGAAAGTTGAGTGCTGGCCGCAAAACCGCCCGTCGAGCCAAACAGGACATAAGCCGCTCCAGGAAGCGTCGACCCGTTATCGGGAGTCGCCGTGTTTGCACCAATCAGAAGGTCGTCAATGCCATCGCCGTTGACGTCTCCGGCATTTGAAACAGACACACCGGAATTATCGCCCATGAAGGCGCCGATGATTTCGAAGCCGTTTGTTCCATCGATGTCTGAAAAGTCGAGCTGCGCGCTGAAGCCGGTGCTCGCGCCGTAAATGACATAGCTTTTCCCGATGCTGAGTGAGCCACCCTGATCTGCCGCCGGAAGACCTACAACGATGTCATCAAAGCCGTCATCGTTAAGATCGCCAGCAGATGAAACAGACATCCCAGCCGCGGTGTCATCGGACAGTTCGCCATTCATCGCAAAGCCGTTCGATCCATCCAGATCAGACAGGTCGAATTCAGTTCCGAAACCAGATGATGCGCCGAACACAAGATAAGCTGTGCCGGAATTGGCATTTCCATTTGGCGAGGCGTTTTCGGCTGCGATCAGAATGTCGTCAATTCCATCACCGTTGACATCGCCAGCAGATGATACTGCCGATCCGCTTGCATCCCCGGCAGTCGTGCCGTTGATCACAAACCCGTTGAGGCCGTTGATGTCTGAAACCTGCAATGTGGTCGAAAATCCTGCGCTTCGACCATACACGACATAGGTTTCGCCTGCTGCACTCACACCGTTCGGATCAGCAGAGTAAGCACCAACGAGCAGATCATCCAGGCCATCGCCATTGATGTCACCTGCCGCGGAGACCGCACGGCCTGTACCATTGGCGACATTGGAGAAGATTTCAAAGCCGTTCGAGCCGTCAAGGTCGGAGAGCTCAATCGTTGGCGAAAACCCATCACCCGTTCCGAGAATGACATATGCAGCGTCTGTTAGTTGGCCGCCAATGATGATGTCGTCTATACCGTCGCCGTTGAGATCACCTGCATCAGATACAGCCCACCCTGTTCGATCCTGATTGAAAATACCGTTGACGGTGAAGCCGTTTGACCCGTCAAGATCTGAAAGTTCAAGCGCCGCTGGGAAGAGTGGGCCTGCGGGAGCGGCTTCGTCATCGCTGACTTCGAACGTGATCAAATCGCTCGTTGCATCCGCAGGAGCAGAATAGGTGAGGCTTGCAAGTGCAGCGTTCAAGTCATCTGTCGCACCGTAGAAAACCAACTCGGAATCTTCGGTACCATCGCCTTGCGTGAAACTGAGACCGGTAAGTACTGATAGGCTCATCGTGCCTGTCGCACTTAGGCGCACCGTCAGCGTGGTACTGTCCGCGTCAGACACACTGAGAGAGCTGAGTGAATTGTCGGTGGAGTTCTTGTTGAAGACGGCCGTACCTGGTGCGCTGATTTCGGGCGGATACTCGACGAGGCTTATCGAGACACTGGTGGATTCGAAATTCTGGGCCAGATTGCTACTGCCGAAGATAACATAGCTTTCGCCCGCATCGGTATTACCGTCTGGATCGCCATTCTGTGCGCCGATGATCAGATCATCAATACCGTCACTATTGACGTCACCTGCGGCCGAAACAGACACCCCGCTCTGGTCGTTTGAGTCTAGACCCTCAACGCGGAAACCGTTTCTTCCATTGATATCTGATAGTTCGAACCCGGCAGAGAAACCGTCCGTTGTGCCGTACACAATATAGGTTTCGCCAGCATTGTTTATACCATTCGGATCGGCGAGATTGGCCCCGATGATCAGGTCGTCGATACCATCTGCGTTGACATCACCGGCTGATGAGACCGAGACACCGCTCTCGTCATTTGTAGAAATCCCGTAAATGGCAAAGCCATCGTTTCCATTCATCTCGCCGAGATTCAGTACGCTGCCGTAGCCTTGATCCGTTCCGTAGACGACGTATGACGTTCCCGAATCTGTTCCGTTCTGATCGGCAAACAACGCGCCAACCACGATATCATCCAAGCCATCGCCATTGATGTCGCCTGCAGAGGATACAGACCAGCCGCTCTGATCACCAGCCAGATCGCCTCGAAGTATGACGCCCGTTGTTCCATCAAGTGTGCTCAGATCGAGCTGTGTCGAGAAGCCGGTGCTTGAGCCAAACACAATATAGCTTTCGCCTGCATTGGTTTCGCTTCCGCGTTCGCCGAGTGGTCCACCAATCACCAGATCGTCAATGCCATCGCCATTCACATCGCCTGCCGAAGCGACCGAATACCCGCTGCGATCCTGGTTATTTACGCCGTTGATTGTGAACCCATTTGATCCGTCGATTGCGGACAGCTCGAATGTGGCGGCGAAGCCTGAGGACTGACCGAACACGATGTAAGTTTCGCCAGCACCAGAATTGCCATTCGGATCCCCGAGATAGCCGCCAATGACGAGATCGTCGACACCATCGCCGTTCACATCGCCAGCTGAATCCACACTGAAGCCGCTATTGTCACTATTGCTGATGCCAGCAACGACGAAGCCGTTCGTGCCATCAAGATCAGAAATTTCGACATTACTCACAAAGCCCGACGACTGGCCGAAGATAACATAGCTTTCACCCGCATCTGAAGTGCTGCCGGGTGAAGCAAAGTGGGCACCTATGATGACATCGCCGATGCCGTCTCCGTTCACGTCACCTGCACCGGCAACGGAAATGCCGCTTTGATCGCCGGTCGTAACACCGCTGACAGCGAAGCCGTTGGTTCCGTCGAGTGAGGAGAGGTCAAGATTCGAGGCAAATCCAGATGAGCTGCCAAACACGATGTAGCTTTCACCTGAGCTGGTGCCATTTGGATCGGCCGTATAGGCACCGATGATAACGTCATCAATACCGTCGCCATTCACGTCACCTGCGTCTGCCACCGAAGCACCTGAACGATCGCCCGCAGTGATGCCGTTGATAACAAACCCAGTTGTGCCGTCGAGTTCCGACAGGGGAGTGACTGGGGCGAGAGTACCTGTTTCGTCTGCAACATCAAAGAACAGCACGTCAGAAGTCGCGTCTGTCAGAGGTGCGTATGTCAGGCTGGCGAGTGCGGCGTTGAGGTTTGCAAGTGTTCCTGAAAAAGCCACCCGAGTGTCATCTGTGCCGTCGCCTTCTGAAAAAGTCAGGCCGGTGATGGAGCCGAGATTCAAAGAGCCATCGACAACAAGTCGGACACTCAGGGTCGCGCTGTCAGAATCATCGACGGATAGACCGGTGACCAGATTGCCAGAGGAGTTTATCGCGAATTCAGCTGACACTGGAGCGACCAAAGAAGGTGGCGACTCCTGCATCGAAATGTTGACACTCGCTTGCTCAAAGGATTCGGTGAGGTCTGCTCTGCCAAAAATGACATAGGTTTCGCCTGCATCAGAGCCGCCCAATGGGTCACCATTAGGCGCACCGACCAGCAAGTCGTCCACGCCATCGCCGTTAATGTCGCCAGCAGCCGAAACCGACGTGCCGCTCTGATCATTTCCGGTCGTTCCGACAATTTTGAAGCCGTTCGTTCCATCAATGTCTGACAATTCGAAGGTGGCTGAGTAGGCCGAGCTTGATCCGAAAAGGAGATAGGTTTCGCCTGCTGCGGAATTACCGTTCGGGTCGGCCAGTTTTGCGCTGATCAGCAGATCGTCGAGGCCATCATTGTTAACGTCACCTGCAGAGGCGACACTGAAACCGGATTGATCATTGGCGGCTACGCCATAAATAGCAAAACCGTCAGTACCATTCAGTGAAGAAAGAACGCTTGTTTGTGAAAATCCGCCGCTCGCGCCGAAGATCACATAGCTGGTGCCAGAGGACGCGCCATTGGTGCTGGCATCTGGCGCGCCGATGATGATGTCATCATAACCATCGCCATTAATATCGCCTGCCGAGGATACAGAGGTTCCCGCCTGATCGCCGAACAGATGTCCCTTGAAATTGAAACCATTCGTGCCGTTGAGGGAACCAAGATTGAGCGCGGAGCCAAACCCGGCGGTCGTTCCGAATATGACATAGACTTCACCGGCATTTGTCTCTGAACCCCGATCAGCCAGAGGTGCGCCGATGACAAGGTCACCAATGCCGTCGCCATTGACATCGCCCGCATCTGCGACCGAAAAACCGCTCCGGTCCTGACTGTCGATACCGTTGATCGTGAAGCCATCGGACCCGTCAAGGTCTGAAAGCTCAAAGTCAGGGCTAAAACCTGCCGTATTGCCATAAACCACATAGGTTTCACCAGCGCCGCTATCTCCCAGAGGATCAGCGAGGTGACCGCTGATCAACAGGTCATCAATGCCATCTCCATTCACATCGCCTGCGGACGAAACGCTATAGCCGCTATTGTCATTGTTTGTAACGCCATGCAGCGTGAACCCATTGCTACCGTCCAGGTCAGATGCCTCTATGGCGGCGCTAAAGCCAGCGCTTGTCCCGAAAATAACATAGCTCTCACCAGCATCTGCCGAGCCAGTCGCCAGATGTGCACCGACGACGACGTCGTCAAATCCATCGCCATTGATATCGCCAGCCGAGGAAACAGAAATACCTGACTGATCGCCCGGTCCATTGCCATTGAATGAGAAGCCATTCGTGCCATCAAGGTCGGAGAGTTCCAGGCTTGTGCCAATGGCACCGGTTGAGCCAAACACAACATAGCTCTGGCCTGAGCTGGTTCCATTTGGATCAGCCAGATAGGCACCGATGATCAGATCGGCAATACCGTCACCATTTACATCGCCTGCGTCTGAAACCGAGGTGCCTGACCGATCAGTCGCGTTGATGCCATTGATGACGAATCCATCAGATCCCCCTAGGGCAGACAGATCTATACTGGCTGGGAAGTTGCCTGGGCCGCTCTCGAAATGCTGCCCGTCACTGGCTTCAAGTGTCAGCGTATCTTCCAGATCGCCATTGAGCGGTGTGTAAGTGAGGCTTGCGAGCGCGGCATTGATATCTGCCAGCGTGCCGGAAAATACCATATAACTGTCGTCTGTTCCGTCGCCCGTGGTGAAGGTGAGGCCCGTGACTACGCCCAATGACATCGTCCCTTCAACACTCAGGCGGATTGTCAGATCATCGCTTTCGGCATCGTCTACGCTGACCCCTCCAACAGCATTGCCAGTTGAGTTGAGGTTGAATGAAAGGTTTGCCGGAAGGCTGATCGTGGGGACGAGGTTTTCCATTTATATAGTCACCGATTTCATCGTGAACTGTTCAGACGCAGCTGAAGTATTGAGTATAACATGGATTAAACTCAACCCTTAAAGTCTGCTCTGAGTGGTGTTTTTTGAGATTCAGATGCTTGAATTGTCTTGGAATTCGCGCGTCACGGATGCAAGAGCTCACACACAGCGCGCGGGATCAAAAAACGTTTGCTGAAGCGATATTGCCCTTAGAGTAATCGAGCGAATTCATTGTCGCTTAGAAAAAATGAGCAATCCTTGGTTTGGCGCCTGATCGCAGAGGAGCGAATCGCAACGGTGAGTGCGCAAGCCCATCAAAGAGGAATTGACTCAGGGCAGATCTGGCAGCGGAGCGGGTCGGTCTGTCGTCTTCTAATGTTTTTTTTTAGGAGAAATGGTGCCGGCTGCAGGAGTCGAACCCGCGACCTGATGATTACAAATCAACTGCTCTACCAACTGAGCTAAGCCGGCACGGCTTTGAGAACGCGCCTCTTAGCTCAGATTAATCCGGTCTGGCAAGGCTCTTTTTGACATTATTCTGCGTTGGATTTGAGGCCCTACGTCAAAGGGGGCTTCAGAAATTGATTTAAACGCAAGCTTGCCATTTTTGTGTCGTGGAACCACCATACATAATTGGGAATTGTATAGTCAGGAATTGGCTGAGGATTCGGATGAAACAGGCATTTCGACTTATCGCAGCAGCAGGAGTTGTTGGTCTCGGCACGTTTGGCGCGCACAGCCTGGCTGAGAATGCCGTGCAGCGTGAGCGGGCGGCATCCTGTCGGCCTGTTGATGTGTCTGTTTATTTCGCGCCTGGTCAGACTGAGCTAAATGACTTTGCTGAAGCGCTGTTGCGTCAGGCCGTCAGCCAGGTAGAGCATTGTGAACTGGCTCAGATCGAAGTTGTCGGTTTCGCTGATGCCTCCGGGCAATCGAGCCAGAACATGGCGATTTCAGAACGTCGCGCCGAAGCGGCGTTAGAGTTTCTTCTGAATAATGGCGTTGAGGCAAATCAGATTGATCTTCAGGCGAAGGGTGATGAGGGCGCAGTTCTTCCGAATGGCGAACGGGTCATCATGCGACGCAAGACAGATCTGCGATTCGTTCCTGCTCAGCCAGCAGCCTGACTTTTGTACACTGATTGACACAACAAGCCGTCTTCGGACGGCTATTTCTTGGCGAAAATACCGTAAGGCAGATTATTGTCTGCTTTCGGAATCGGAAAATCTCCCGATTTGTCGTTTCCTCTGAAGGTGCACCGCGCTAAGAAAGCGCCTTCACAGAATTCTGGACCACTGAAACCAAAGACTGACGAGCAACATGGCGCGCATTCTCATCACATCTGCCCTTCCGTATATCAACGGTATCAAGCATCTCGGCAATCTGGCAGGCTCCATGTTGCCGGCTGACGTTTATGCGCGGTTTCAGCGACTTCGGGGCAATGATGTTCTGTATATCTGTGCAACCGACGAACACGGTACGCCTGCCGAACTGGCTGCGCAAAAAGACGGGATCAGCGTCCGCGCATATTGCGATGAACAACATGAGGTTCAGCGAGCCGCGGGTGAAGGCTTCTCATTGTCCTACGATCATTTCGGACGGTCGTCGGGTCCACAGAACGCTGCGCTAACCCAGCATTTTGCGCACGAGCTGGAGCAAAAAGGTCTGATCGAAGAGCGGACTGAAAAACAGGTCTATTCGATAGATGACGGGCGTTTTCTGCCGGACCGTTATGTCGAGGGCACTTGCCCGCATTGTGATTTCGAAAAGGCGCGCGGCGACCAGTGTGACAATTGCGGACGTCTGCTCGATCCGGTCGATCTGAAGAATCCCTATTCGTCTGTTTCGGGATCAACAAATATTGAGATCCGGGACACGACGCATCTCTATCTTTTGCAGTCGAAAATGCAGGATGACATCCGCGCATGGGTCGAGAAATCAACGGAATGGCCGCAGCTGGCAAGATCTATCGCACTGAAATGGCTGGACGAAGGTCTTCAGGACCGGGCGATTACGCGTGACCTCTCCTGGGGTATTCCTGTTGCCTATGACGGGAAGCTTCGGGAAGGCTTTGAAAACAAGGTCTTCTACGTATGGTTTGATGCGCCGATTGAATATATTGGCGCGACGCAGGAGTGGGCTGAGAAAACCGGTGACCCGGAAGCATGGAAAACCTGGTGGCGCACGGATGAAGGCGCGGATGACGTTACTTATGTCCAGTTCATGGGCAAGGATAATGTGGCGTTCCACACTGTCAGCTTCCCTGTGACGATTATCGGTTCTGAAGAGCCGTGGAAGCTGGTCGATCGCCTCAAGGCCTTTAACTGGGTCACATGGTATGGCGGCAAGTTTTCGACCTCGAACAATCGCGGGGTCTTCATGGATCAGGCGCTGGAGCTTCTGCCCGCCGATTACTGGCGCTGGTATCTCATGGCGAATGCGCCGGAAGGTTCGGATGCAGCCTTCACATGGGAAGGGTTTCAGGCGGCGGTGAATTCCGATCTCGCCAACGTGCTCGGTAATTTCGTGAACCGGATCACCAAGTACACCGCTTCCAAGTTTGATGGCGAAGTGCCATCGACGGGCGAGGCAGGTGAGGCCGAAGCCTGGATGGCAGAAGAGCTCGAAACACGTTTGGCGGCGATCATCGACTATTATGAAGCCATGGAATTCCGTAAGGCCGCTGCAGAAACGCGTGCGCTCTGGGCTGCGGGTAATGAGTATCTCACCAAGGCCGAGCCCTGGGTGAAGTATAAAACCGATGTCGATGCTGCAGCGATCGGCGTGCGAACCGGGTTGAACCTTGCGGCAATTTTCGGGAACATTGCTCAGCCGCTTATTCCGACTGCGGCAAAGAATATCCTGGATGCTCTTGGCATTCCTGAAGAGAATCGCAAATTCCCTGACGCGAAAGACAAGGGCCTTCTGGACGCCCTGCCACATGGTCACAAAATCTCGCCACCTGATGTGCTTTTCTCTAAAATCGAGGACGGTATGGTTGCTGAGTGGACAGAGAAGTTCGGTGGAGAAAGCTAGTCGTCGAGCTTTGGCAGGCCGACGGCTTTACGAACCGAATTCCAGCTATTCAGCGTGTCATCTCCACTGTGTGTATATGCCCAGGGCGTCGATGCGCGATGGCGGCCGATAGCCTCGATATGGGGCTTCGCGCGCTCGCGCAGTCCAAGATTTGATAGAAGTCCGCCGAAATTATTATGTGCGAACATTAGCTCTGACCTTTGGATTTCTCGGGCGTAGCCAGCCCAGAAGGCGTCGTCCAGAGCTTCGATTTTTGAGTTGTAGTCAGAAGAACGATAGTCCTTCTGGAACGCGTTTCGTGCGTCCTTGTCGTCTTCAAAGCCAGCAAACCATAGCCAGTCTTCGATATAGGCGCGGGCCGTGAGGCCCAGCCAGGCGGCATTTGGGGGATTGTCTTGAACGGATATGGCGAAACGCCACATTTTGTCCCGGCTGCCGAGCCATTTTTCCGTTTTGCAGGTCAGTGCGTTGAATGCGCCGAACAGACAATGCTCTGGCGTAGCCATGGCAGCTGATGTCAGTTCATCAAGTCGATCACGATAGGTCTCTGATCCCAATGCACAGCGGAGCATAAGCGATGGAATGACCGTATCATCCGGCAACTTGTTTCGCGCGTCGGAAAGATATGCCTCGGCGTATTCGAGCGCCGTCCACATATCCATTGCAGCAGTTTCGGAAACCTGAGACGCCACACTCGCACCGCGAAACCGGAACGCCAGACAGGTCCAGATCGCGCCGAGAATGGTATCAGAAACTGCCCCATCTGGAATATTCCGGATTGAAAAGTCGAGCGGCACAGACATGCCGATGCCCTGAAGCCAGTGATACCGATCACTCGATTGCTGAACAGTATAGAGCTGGGTCAGCTTGTGCCAGTCTTCGCTAGCAAGCGCCGACAGCCCTTCTGCACAGAGCGGATGGCCTTCACATGGATCAAGCGGCGTTTTGGCGCTGCCGCCAAAAAGTGACCCCAGTATACCCATTTGGATGGCTCCCAATCTTTCCCATTTCCTGTGTGGCGCAGTTTTGGAGCGGCGTCTATCCAGACCATAGAGGGAGGCTTCGGGCCAGTTTCACTCGCCCAAAGCCAAATGGGATTTAACTCTTGAAATAGCTCGCCGGATCTGTCGCTTTGCCATCTTTCAGCACTTCAAAATGCAGGTGAGGGCCAGTGGCATCGCGTCCACTCATACCCACGGTTCCGACCGTCTGTCCGTTTGAAACGGCTTCACCTACATCAACACCTATCGTGTCGAGCTGAGAATAGCGTGTCACGAACCCATTGCCGTGGTCGACATCTACGAGATTGCCATAACCAAGCGAAAACTCCGCACGGGTCACCACGCCAGCGCTGGCAGACATGACTGGTGTGCCTTTCGCCGCTGCGAGGTCAATTCCGCTGTGGAATGCTGGTTTCTTTGAAACCGGATGAACGCGCTCACCAAAGGATGAACTGATCCGTCCATCGATCGGCCAGGACGCCATTTCGAATCCGGATGCGATGGCAGTCGTTTGCGCAAAGGCCATTTGCAGCGTGCCGACAGGGATGAGCAAGAGGCTAAGACCCGCAACAAGTCGCAAACGCAAAGACTTGCTCACAGGGCCTGATGGCCGCATAATCTCGTTCATTCTCATACGGTAATCTCCTTTACTGGGTTTTGAGAACGCCGCCGGGACGCAGTGCAGTGCGTTTCCGGCGGTATGCTTCAGCGCTGATACGAGGGATTTCGCATAGACGCTTCGCATTTCGGGGGCGGCGCGAAGGACGTCCGCGTCGCAGGCAAGTTCAGCGGCAAGGCGGCAATTTGCGGTCTGGCGACGCAGGAACGGGTTGAACCAAAACAGGCAATCAAGGATGGCAAGCGTGATGAAGAGCGCCGGGTCGTGCCGCTTCAGGTGACTCGTCTCATGAGCGACAATCATCCTCAGATCGAGCGGGCTAAGAGAAGCTTTCAAATCCTGTGAGACAATGATCTTGCCGGTCGGAGACGCGAACGCCGAGAACCTTCCCGCTGCGGCATGTATGCCGTTCGTTTGGTCAGGCAGGCTGTTGCGATCAATCTTTAGCAATTGCCAGAGCCCACGGATCAGGTAGCCGCCATGGAAGGTCAGCCCTGCGACATAAACGAGTGCAAGTGTGCCGACCGCGAACGGCCAGATGCTGACGGCTTCGCTATTTTGCTCTGCAGTCGGGGGTATTGCGGCAAACAGATCAGTCTCTGGTTGCCAGTCAGGTAGCGGCAATGCCAGCGCCTCATACGGGATCTGCGCAAATGCGGTCAGTCCGCTGATCATATAGCCTGATACCATCGTCAGAAGGGCAAGCTTTTCCACGCTATCATCATAGGCTTTTGGTCGGCAAAGTGTCAGAATAGCACTGACCACGCCGCACCAGACGAGAGGCCAGACACCGAAATTGATCAGATGGGTGAGGGAGCTGGTCATTTGGATTTCTCCTCGTCGAATTGCTCGAGCAGCTTCTCAAGTTCGGCGATTTCCTCGTCATTCAGGATATCATTTCCGGCGAAGGCTGCAGCCGGCAAACCAGCTGGCTGGCCAAACAGAGTATTCGAGAAATTGCGGATCAGGCTGGCAAAGGTCTCAACCTTATCTATGCCCGGCAGATAGGTGTTGATGCCATGAAGGTTCTCGACACGGACGAAGCCTTTCTCCGCCATTCGATCAAGCGTTTTGCGTGTTGATGAGTAGGACCACCCATTCCGCTCAATACGATCATGTAATTCGCGCGCGCTGAGACGGCCATCTGACCAGAGCTGTTTGAGAAGGACGAGTTCAGTATCGGAAGGTTTGGACATAACGACTCACTTATAGTGTGCGACATATGTCGCATCATTGCGACATATCGTCAATGCGCAAGTTTCGGATTGCCGATCACGCAGGTTCAGAAGACAGTTCAGAATGCCCTATCAGAACCGCGTAGACTCGTTCGGAAAGCTCCATGCCAACTCGTCACGAGGCATGTTTATGGGCAATCGGGGCGGGTGTTTTCATCGCGCCGATAAAACTCTGATGCCGACACATTGGCGAACGCAGCAGTGGATTATCTGTGTTCTGGACTTCAAAGGTCGACATCGCGAAATCATGTCGCCGGGGCGATATACAGAGCTGTTTTTCCTGGATGAGGCGACAGCGCTGGCCGCTGGGCACCGGCCTTGTTTTGAATGCCAGCGTGTGCGTGCGACAGCTTTCCGTGACGCACTGATCCGATCTGGCGCGCTTCATGACGGTGGACGTGCTGGCGACATGGACAGGCTTATTGCAATGGACGTTCAGCGCCGGCTGCGGGGCGAGGATGAAGCCGACATCGTCAGCGCGTCTGACCTTCCAGACGGCAGCATGTTTGAGAAACACGGCCGAGCGTTTCTCAAGTGGAAGGGAAAAGCCTGCGCCTGGTCGTTTGAGGGGTATGGCCCGGCTGAGCCGCTATTGGATCGTGTCGTAAGATTGACGCCGACAGCGACACTCAGTGCTTTGGCTGCTGGCTACACGCCTGATGTACATCGGAGTTTATCGTCATGACTTGATACCACTCGCAACGCATGGTCCACTCGTTTCATATTTGAATTCTGACAAGGACCTGCGTGCGATGATGGGTAAATTGAAGACGATTGGCGTTTCGACTCTGGCACTTGGAATGCTGACAGGACTGCCATCTTTCGGGCAGGACGTAGCGACGGGCAGTGACCTTGTTTCCCTCTACAAATATCTGCACGCCAATCCCGAGCTCTCTCTGAAAGAGGCCAACACCTCCGCCTTGCTGGCCAAAGAGCTTGAAGCGCTTGGATTTGCCGTGACGACAGGTCTGGGAGATGACTGGGTCAGGGAGAAGGCTGAGCGTGATCAGGGCGTTGTTCGTGATGGTGTCGGCGGTTATGGCGTCGTTGGCGTCCTGGAAAATGGCGAAGGCCCGACGCTTCTGATCCGCGCCGATATGGATGCTTTGCCAGTACCAGAATCGACAGGGTTTGAGTTTTCTTCCGCGGTGACATCTGAATCCTGGACGGGTGTAAACAGCCCCGTCATGCATGCTTGCGGACACGATATACATATGACCAGCTGGGTCGGTACAGCGCGTGAACTCGTCGAGATGAAAGACGAGTGGTCCGGTACGCTGGTAATGATTCTACAGCCAGCCGAAGAGGTCGGTTTGGGCGCGAAAGCCATGCTGTCAGATGGCCTTTTCGAGGATTTCCCAGTCCCGGATTTCAATCTGGCGCTTCACGTCAATGCAGCCATGCCCGCAGGGTCTGTCGGGTATGTGCCGGGCTTTGCGATGGCCAATGTTGATAGTGTCGATATCATCGTGAAGGGTACGGGCGGTCACGGCGCTTATCCGCATACGACGGTCGATCCGATCGTGATTGCATCCAATATTGTGATGGCGGTTCAGACGCTGGTGTCACGGAATGTCGATCCGCAAAAACCTGCAGTCGTAACGGTTGGTTCGTTCACGGCAGGCGCAAAGCACAACATCATTCCCGATCAGGTGCACCTGAAGCTGACCGTGCGGTCGTATGGTGACGATGTCCGGGACTTGCTGCTCACGGGTATCGAGCGGATCGCGAATGGCCAGGCGGCATCCTACGGTGCGCCGGAACCGGACATTCGGATTGATGCTGACTATACGCCGGCGACCTACAACGATCCTGATCTGTCTGACTTGGTTGGCGCCGCGATGCGAAGCACGCTCGGCGCGGACTCTGTTCGCGAACTGACACCTGTCATGGGCGGTGAGGATTTCAGCCAGTACAGCCGAACCGAAGAAGATATTCCAAGCGTGTTGTTCTGGGTTGGTGCGGTTAACCCGGAAACCTATGAGAAGTCTCTGACAGCGACATTGCCTTTGCCATCGCTACACTCGCCATTCTTTGCGCCGGAATACGAAAAGACCATCGAGACGGGCGTCAAAGCAATGACGGCGTCTGCGATGGCCATTTTGAACAAAGACGATTGAGGTTATTTCAGAACACCGGCCTCAAACAGCGTCTCGATGTCTTCAGCTGAAAGTCCGAGGCCGGAAACAACCTCGCGCGTGTGTTCACCCATGGCAGGTGAGGGGCCTTTCGGGCCGTCATCTGCGCCGGGGAAGCGGACGGGAGAGGCGGGTGCCTTGAATGTGCCGCCGGAATGACCCGGCGTTTCGACAATACCGCCCGAGGCGAAGACTTGAGGGTCTGCAGCCACTTCTGCCAGCGTTTGCACTGGCGCCCAGGCGATTTGTTCTTCGTCCAGGCGAGCGGCAAGCTCGTCCTTGTCGAATTTTCCGAAGGCTTCATCAAGACGACTGACAATCTCTTCTGAGTTTGCGCGACGACCTTTGCCGGATTGAAGGCGTTCGTCTTCTGCCATGTCCGGAATGCCTGCTGCGCGACAGATCTTCGGCCAGTCCACATTCCCCTGGCGCGCGACCATGCAGATCCAGCTATCATCCTTGGTCTTGAAGAAGTTCATGATTGGCGGATTGGTTTGTTCACGGCTCTTGGTTGAGGCGATCCTGTTGAAGAAAAGTTGGATCGCGAAGTCGCTTCCGATTGTGTAGAGCGCCGTCCGCAAGAGCGAAGCCTCAATCAGCTGGCCTTTTCCTGTCCGGAATTTTTGGACGAGAGCTGCGTTGATAGCCGATGATGCGGCGATTGAGGTGACATGGTCGCCAAAGGCTGTACGGAGCGGAAACGGATCTGATCCTTTGGGTGGAAACAGCGTGGCAAGCCCTGCGCGAGACCAGAAAGAGGCGATGTCAAATCCGGCTCTGTCCTTGTCTGGTCCTTCGAGCCCGTACCCGGTCAGCGTGCAGTAAACGAGTCCAGGGTTAATTGTTTTGAGGGAGTCGTAATCCAGCCCGGACCGCTCAAGACCGCCCGGTCGGACGTTCGTCAGAAACACGTCAGCGTCTGCAATCAGCTTTTTGACGATATCCACGCCTTCGGGTGTGGAGGTATCGACAACGATGGATTTCTTGCCGCGATTATCGAAGTCAAAAACCGGATTCTCCGCGATATCAGCGCCGATTGTGCCAAAAAACTGCCTGATCGGGTCGCCTTTTGGGGGTTCGATCTTGATGACGTCCGCGCCCCAGTCGGACAGAATACACCCCGCGCCCGGCGCAGCCATGTACGTAGCGTATTCAATAACTTTAATCCCCTCGAGCATGCATCTTCTCTTTCTTTTTGATTTCGCACTTATTGTTAACGTCTGATGGCCTGATTTTCGTGCTCCGGTAAGTGGGCGTTAATAAAAATGGCCAAAACTGACACAGTTAAATGACCTGTCTCGATAAGGCTTCAAATCATGTCAGTCAAAACGATGCGTCCGCGACTTAGCCAGGAAGATATCCTCCGCCTCATGAAGGGCAGTTCTGCCGAAGATCGAGCGCAGGCGACGCACAAGCTTTGTCGACGAATCGGCAATGACGAGATGACGCTCGAAGACCAGGCGATCTCGAGTCAGATCCTGATGCTGTTGTCTCAGGATGCTGAAACACTGGTTCGACGGGCAATGTCTGTGACGCTTCGTCATTCGCCCAATTTGCCAAGGGATGTGGCGCTGAGACTCGCGCAGGATGTCGAAGCCGTTGCTCTTCCGG
>NZUJ01000004.1 GCA_002701295.1 Ponticaulis sp.
AAAGCCGGCCAGTATGCCTATATCGGCCGCAAGCAGAAGAAGCGGACGTTCCGCTCACTCTGGATCCAGCGCCTCAACGCAGCTGTCCGCGAGCTCGATGACACAATGACATACTCTCGTTTCATCGACGGCATCACGAAAGCCGGTATCGAAATGGACCGTAAGGTTCTTTCTGATCTGGCGATCACCCAGCCGGAAGCGTTTAAAAGCATCGTGGAACAGGCCAAGAAGGCACTGGCTGCTTAAGCCCGCCTGAACCTGTTCCTCAAGACGACCGTTGCCATCCGCAGCGGTCGTTTTCGTATTGGGCCTTAATCACTGGAAATCATTCCAGACCTTGATAAAGAAGTCCCAGAGAAAGCTCGCAAAGCTGAGAAAGAAACATGTCCGAGATCGACACGATTGAAACCGAAGCGCTGAACGCCATCGAGTGCGCAACAGATCTGACCACGCTGGATGGGGTACGGGTTGCTGAACTTGGCAAAAAGGGACGCGTTTCCGGCCTGATGAAAACCCTCGGCGGCATGGATCCCGAAGAGCGAAAAGAGATGGGACCACGCCTCAATGCGCTGAAGAACCGTCTCAATGATGCGATCGAAGGCCGAAAGACCGCGTTGGAAGATGCTGAGCTTGAAGCGCGTCTTGTATCGGAAAAGGCTGATCTGTCTCTGCCGCCGCGTCCGGAACGAACAGGTGCGCTCCACCCGGTCATGCAGGTGTTTGAAGAAATCGAGGAAATCTTTGGCGCGATGGGCTTTGCCGTTGCCGAAGGCCCGGACATTGAAGACGATTTCCATAACTTCACGGCGTTGAATTTCCCGATTGGCCACCCGGCACGGGAAGATCATGACACCTTCTTCATGGCACCTGACAAGGATGGTGAGCGGAAAGTCCTGCGCACGCACACGTCCCCGGTTCAGATCCGCACCATGATGAGCCAGAAGCCACCAATCCGCGTGATCATTCCAGGCCGCGTCTACCGCAATGACTGGGATGCGACACACACGCCGATGTTCCACCAGGTTGAAGGCCTCGTCATTGATAAGGTGACGCATATGGGCCACCTCAAAGGCTGCCTCACTGATTTTGCGCGTGCGTTTTTTGAGGTGGATAATGTTGTGACGCGCTTCCGCCCGCACTTCTTCCCCTTTACTGAGCCGTCTGCAGAAATGGACGTGCAATGCGACCGCTCCGGCGGCAATGTGAAGGTTGGCGAAGGCACGGACTGGCTGGAAGTCCTTGGCTCGGGCATGGTTCATCCGAATGTTCTGCGCAATGTCGGTCTCGACCCGGATGAGTATCAGGGCTTTGCCTTCGGTATGGGTGTCGATCGCCTTGCCATGTTGAAATATGGCATGCCGGACCTGCGACCTTACTTTGAAAGTGATGTGCGCTGGCTTTCCCATTACGGATTCAAGCCATGGCTCCTGCCAAGCCTGTCCGGGGGACTTTCTTGACGCTTTCACCTGCCATTCAAGCGCTGCCGAAATGGCCGTTCGGGGACTCTCATGAGCTCCAGGAGCGGCTGGCTGCGCTCATCGTGGCGGGTGTGAAAAAGGCGACCTGTTCGGCGAAAGCCCAGAATCTCTGGTCTGAACCCGGCGAGCGCGGGCTGGTGGTCATTAATGACGATCATCCGGTTGCCGTCATCGAAATCGAAACCGCCACACATACGCGCTATTGCGATGTGACGGCCGAGCAGGCCGCGCTGGAAGGTGAGGGCGATCTGTCGCTCGCATTCTGGCGAGATGCTCATAAGGCGTATTTCAGCCGGGTCGCAGACTTCTCCTCTGATATGGAGGTGGTGTTCGAAACCTTCAGGCTGGTGGAGATTCTGGACGCGGATTTTGCTGAAACCGCGCAATACCACGTCGCGCTCGAACGGGCTGAAACCGTGGTGGGAGCGTAGTTATGGGCAAAGGTAACAAGGCCGAAATGCTGATTGCCATCTGCGCGGTGATTTCGTCCATTGCGGCGGTTTATATCGCCTGGGATCAGGCGCGTGTGATGCGCAGTCAGGAAAAGGCGGATGTCTGGCCGATCGTTCAGCTGCAGCATACGACCTCGACACCAGCAGGCGGCGCGCTTTACGAATTCGATATTCATAATGCGGGCGTCGGTCCGGCCCTGATCGAAGATTTCCTGATCCGCATTCCAGGCCAGGGTGACACTGAATCCTTTGAGGACATGGTCGACTATTTCATTACGAACGAACTTGCAGAAGGCTATGGTGAGCCGATGCTGTCGAACCAGTCTCTGCGTGGCCGGGTGCTACGTCAGGGCGATTCCATGAAAACAATTGCTGCCAGCTGGCCCGGTCAGGATGGGCTTGGCACTGTTTTCCTCGACCGCGTCGGTGCGTTTGTCGAAGGTGGCCTGCCACCTGCCGAAGTGTTCGTCTGCTATTGCTCGATCCTCGATGACTGCTGGGTATCGACGTCCAGCGCCGAAGGGCTTCGGCCGATCGAAGTCAACTCCTGCGCCCAGCTCAAAGAGGTCGCCGACGATCTCTATCCACTCACAGATATTCAAACACAGACTGAAGAGTCAGCATCATGAAGTTCACTGTTTCCTGGCTGCAGGACCATCTGCACACCAAATCTGATCTGGCTGATATTCTCGATGCCATGACCAAGGCGGGGCTTGAAGTTGAAAGCGTCGAGAACCCGGCAGAGGCGCTCTCGGAATTCACGCTTGCGCAGGTGAAGACCGTCGAAATGCACCCAGACGCTGACAAGCTCAATGTGTGTGAAGTCGAAACGCGGGACGGAACGCTTCAGATCGTATGCGGCGCACCAAACGTGCATGAGGGCATGTGGACGGTTTACGCGCCACTCGGCGCTTATGTGCCAGGCCTTGGTATTTCGCTCGACAAGAAGCCGCGCAAGATTCGCGGCGTGCCGAGCAATGGTATGCTGTGTTCGGGCGATGAGCTCGAAATCAATGGCGATCATGACGGTATTCTGGACCTCAAGGGCAAGTTTACCGTTGGTCAGTCCGCTGCTGAAGCCCTCGATCTTGATGATCCGGTGATCGATTTCGAAGTCACACCCAACCGTCCTGACTGGCTTGGTGTTCTGGGTATTGCGCGCGATCTGGCGGCAACGGGGTTGGGGAAGTTCAATCCTGCGCCTGTCAAATCTGTTTCCGGCAGTTTCCCATGTCCGGTTGAGGTGAAAACCGAAGCGTCGGATGCGTGCCCGATCTTTGCTGGCCGCGTTATTCGCGGTGTCAAAAATGGTCCATCTCCGGAATGGATGCAGGCGCGGCTAAAATCAGTCGGCATTAACCCGAAGAACATGCTGGTCGATGTGACCAATTATATTTCGCTCGATCGGTGCCGCCCGCTCCACGTCTATGACGTTAACAAGCTGACCGGCGGCCTGACGGCGCGTCTTGGTCGCGAAGGCGAAAGCTTCAAGGCGCTTGATGGCAAGGACTATACAGCGACTGAAGAAATCTGCGTCATCGCAGATGAAAGCGGCGTTGTTGGCTTTGGCGGCGTCATGGGTGGCGAAACCACTGGGGTAACTGAAGACACCACCGATGTGTTCATTGAGGCGGCCTATTTCGATCCGCTGCGGACCGCACGCACGGGCCGTTCGACCGGCATTCTGTCGGACGCGCGTTATCGCTATGAACGCGGGATCGACCCGACCAGCAATCAGGAAGGTCTGGACCTTGCGACACAGCTCATCATGGATGTTTGTGGTGGAGACGCGTCTGAAGTCGTTGTTGCTGGCGCGATTCCTGCCGCCATGCCGCCGGTGCAGTTCAACCTGCTTGATGTGAAGCGCCTGACGGGCGTGGACGTTAAAGCGACAGAGATGCGTACGATTTTCAAGGATCTCGGCTTCGATGTCGAAGATGCTGGCGAGGCCTGGTATCTGACGCCTCCGGGCTGGCGTCGGGACATGGAGCAATCTGCGGATGCGGTTGAGGAAATCATCCGTATCAAGGGCTATGATGCGCTGCCGCTCACCTCCATGCCGGCACCCGAAGGCGGGGTGTCTCAGGTGCTCACCGAATACCAGCGCCGGACACGTACCTGCCGCCGCGTTCTTGCGGCACGCGGCTTTCTTGAAACCGTGACCTGGAGCTTCTGCTCAAAAGCCGAAGCTGAACTGTTCGATGGTGGCGAGCCTGAGCTGAAAGTCGATAACCCGGTCGCATCTGACCTCGAATATATGCGCCCAAGCCTTCTACCGCACCTGATCCGTGCGGCACAGAAGAATGCTGATTTCGGCCAGCGCAATATCCGCCTGTTCGAGGCGGGCCCGATATATCGGGGTGATGGCCCGAAAGACCAGCGTCGTTATGTCGGTGGTGTTGTTCGCCCTGAGCAGCTGCGTCACTGGTCCGGCAATGAGCTGCCTTATGATATTTACGATGCTAAAGGTGATGTGTTCGCATTGCTTGAGGCGATTGGTCAGGCACCAGACAAGCTTATGGTGATGGAGCCAACCCGTTCATTCTGGCATCCGGGCCGGGCGGCGAGCCTGCGTCTTGGGCCAAAGAACACTCTGGCGCATTTCGGTGAAATCCATCCGGGCGTTCTCAAGAAGATGGGCATTGATGGAAAGCTGATCGGTTTTGAGCTGAATCTCACCACCATTCCGCTTCCGCGCAGCGTCGATATGAAGACCAAGCCGGTCATGAAAAAGCTCGATCTTCTGCCGGTTCGTCGCGACTTCGCGTTTCTGATCGAACAGGCTGTACCGGCCCGAGATCTCGAAAAAGCCGCTGAAGGTGCACAGAAATCGCTGATTACCAATGTCGACGTTTTCGACGTTTATGAGGGCACGGGCATTCCCGATGGTTTCAAATCTGTGGCCATCGAAGTCACCATCCAGCCTGAAGAAGCAACGCTCAAGGATGAGGAAATCGACGCCATTGGCAAGAAAGTCATCAAGGCGATTGAGAAGCTCGGCGGCACCCTGCGCGGTTAATCGCATTTGTGACTGACATTTCAGGCGATTCTGTCCTAACCTTCCGTACGGGAGGTTAGGGCAAATGGCGTCGGTGTTGAAATTCAGATCCTGGCTGTATCAATCCATGGAGCAGGGCAGCTCCGGGTCTGGAAAGCTGTCATGGATCAATCGGGTCCTGGTGTTTCTGGTTCTGGCGAGCCTCGTCATGCTGGCGCTCGAAACCGAACCTGATCTCAGTGACACCTGGCATCGCAGCCTGCGCGTCCTCAACGTTATTATCGTCGTCGTGTTTGCCGTTGAATATGTCCTTCGGTTCTGGGCGGCTGGTGAGAACCCGAAATATGCGGGCTTTAAAGGCCATTTGCGCTATGCTTTCAGTTTTTACGCCATTGCCGACCTGTTGGCGTTTCTACCTGAACTTCTGATCATGATCTTCGCGGCTGACCACATCAGTCCGCAGCTCCTCGCTATTCTCAAGGCGTTCCGCCTGTTCCGGCTGTTTAAGCTGGCCCGGTATATTCCGGCATTCAACCTGTTGCGCGACGCCATGAAAAAGGCAGGTAGTCAGCTGATGATCAGCCTGTTTCTGGCGCTGGCGCTTGTCTATATTTCTGCCATTGCGCTCTACCTGATTGAGGGTGATCAACAGCCAGATGCCTTTGGATCCATCCCGCGCGCGGTCTGGTGGGCCATCGCGACTCTCACGACCGTGGGATATGGAGATGTTTTTCCGATTACCCCATTGGGAAGGGTCGCGGCTTCATGTATCGCTCTGGCTGGCATTGGAGTGGTGGCGCTTCCGGCAGGTGTGTTCGCCAGTTCATTTTCAGATGTCATACGTGAACGACAGGAAGCTGCGCTTGAAGAAAAAGCGAGACAGTCGCTGACAGGGCAGGACGACGACTAGCCGGACCATCCGGGGCATGGGGAGAGACATGGAACACAAGCTGATCGACGAACGCCATTGTAAGATTGTTGCCACGGTCGGACCGTCGAGTAATTCACCTCATGCTTTGGCGCTGCTGGCGCGGACCGGGGTCAATGTCTTCCGTATCAATTTCAGCCATGGCGACCGGCAGGCTCATACCAAGGTGATTGCCGCCATCCGTCAGATGGAAGAAATGCTTGGCCGGTCTGTCGCTGTTCTTGCAGATCTTCAGGGCCCAAAAATCCGCGTCGGTCAGCTCGAAGGCGGAGAACTGAAACTCGCCTGGGGAGATGAAGTCACGCTTGTCTGCGCAGATAGCCATTCGGGCGGTGAAGGCACAATTCCAGTGCCGCATCCTGAGATTTTTGAAGTCAGCTCGCCCGGCGACAAGCTTCTGTTCGATGATGGGCGTCTCGGTGTCGAACTGACCGAGGTCCAGTCAGACAGGGCAAAAGCCAAGGTGACCATGCCGGGCGTTCTGAAAGACCGAAAAGGCATTAACGTCCCTGACAAGCGCCTGAACATCTCGGCGATTACCGAGAAAGACCGTCTTGATATGCAAACCGCGCTGGACGCCGGCGTGGATTTCATTGCGCTCAGCTTTGTTCAACATCCTGACGACATCGCAGAAGCCCGAGAACTGGCCGGACCGAATGCGCGGATTCTGGCCAAGATCGAAAAGCCAAGTGCGCTTGAATATCTGGATGACATCGTCAAAGCCGCTGATGCCGTTATGGTGGCGCGGGGCGATCTGGGTGTCGAACTTCCGCCTGAGCAGGTTCCCGTGCACCAACGACGTATTGTGCGTACGGCGCGTCAGTATGGCCGGCCGGTCATCATCGCGACACAAATGCTGGAGAGCATGATCGACTCGCCGGTGCCGACCCGTGCTGAAGCGTCTGATGTGGCGACGGCTGTTTATCAGGGCGCAGACGCTGTCATGCTGAGCGCTGAAAGTGCCGTCGGTCGTCATCCGCAAACTGTCGTGGCCATTATGGACCGCATTATTCGCGCGATTGAGACCTCACCTGATTATCGCTCTGCCATGGCGCAGTTTACTGCAGAACCTGAGAAGACCACCGCAGATGCGATTTGCCATGCTGCGGCAGAAATCACGGATACGCTGCACTGCCACGCCATCATGGCTTTCACATCGACCGGGTCGACCGTCAAACGGCTTTCCAGGTCTCGGCCATCAGCGCCCATCGTCATGCTGACCGAAAACCCGTCTACTGCACGGCGCGGCGCACTCTATTGGGGCGTTACCCCGATTGTCAGGACGGATATCAATAGTCATGAGGACATGATGGAAACGGGCAAAAGCGTCGCGGCGGAGCTGGGTGTTGAGAAAAACGCCCGCATCGTGATTACAGCAGGTGTGCCATTTGGACGGCCCGGAAAGACCAATCTTCTACAGGTGACCCGCGTCGATTCTGACGAGGAATAACCCGGCTGCGTTGCTGTAAGAAACCTGTCCGTGCAGTGTTTTTACACCGATCCATTTGCAGAAAAGCCCAGGAAATGTAACTCCTTAGGCGAAACGGCTGGGGGTTGTCGGATTTCGCAATGTCCTGCTGAGCTCAGACTAAGGGGACACACATGGCATTTTACGTTCTATCCAGCCAGTCGACACGATATGACGTTACCGACAGCAGTAGCGCTTATCTGCTTCGAGACGGCGATTACATCGGCGCGAACTCCGGGGCTGCGATCCGGTCGCAGGGCACCTACACCAATAACGATTTTACAATAGACGGATATGTTGTCGCCACAGGGTCAGCCTATGCCGTCTGGCTGGCCGGAACGAATGGTCTGCTCGGAAATCTGAACACAATTCATATCGGTGATCGTGGGGTGATCTCTGGCGGTGGCGGGATACGCGTTGATGAAGATCGGATCAATATCACCAATGAAGGCACGATCTCAGCTGATGACGGGTTTGCTGTCTGGCTGACGGACGGAGATATGTCCGGGCACGTCGTCGTCAATTACGGAACAATGACAGCCGAAGCCAGCGTGATCTATAATTCATCCCAGGCTACGCAGATCATCAATCATGGGATGATGAATGGCGTAATCGGTGTTCTGTCCACGACTGGTGATCATGCGATCACGAATACAGGCGATATCGTTTCATTTCAGGGCGGCATCACGCTGTTCGGTGATGGTGGAAACAGTATTCACAATTCGGGTCTGGTTCAGACGACCTCATTTGGAACCGCGATCAACATCTACGGGGATGACAATCATATCGTCAATTCAGAGACAGGTATTATTCAAACGCATGCGGGTGGGAGTGATTTCGGGATCTGGGTCGTTGACGGCCATGGAAGCCAGATAGAAAATGCCGGTGAGATTTACACCGATGACGACGGTATCCGAGTGTCGGGTTCCACCGAATTGACCGGCTCGAGCATTGTCAACAATACCGGGACGGTTTCTTCAGCAGTCGGCAGGGGCATTTACCTGATTGGGGGCGAGAGTCAGGTCATCAATTCCGGATATGTTTTCGCCGCTGCAGACACCGGGATCAACGTTTCCGATGGCGGCAATACGATCGTCAATTCCGGCGAAGTCGTCGGCCTGAACGCCGGCGTGCGATCATCTGGTGGGCTTGACCAGATTACCAATTCAGGAGCGATTTCTGGCGGAAATATTGGTGTGGATATCGCAGGTGATTATTCTGACCTCGTCAATGCGGATACCGGCGTGATCACGTCAACAAGTGGAGCATTCGCGGCTGTCTGGTTCCGCGGCGAGTTCACGAGCCTGAACAATTCCGGACAGATTGTCTCGACAGACTTCAACGCGATTGACGTAGACGGAATTGGTGCACGCGTCGTCAATTCCGGACTGATTTCTGGCGATGAAACTGGCGTTAACTTCACGCGGGATGCCCACGGGGTCGTCAACAATTCTGGAGATATTCTGGCTGATAGCGGACCCGCATTGAAGTTCGAAGCGGACGACAGCGCGGTCAGACTGGTCAACAGTGGACTGGTGGCGTCAGGAGCAATTTCACAAACGACTGTGAGGTTTGAAAATACCGGACTTGGCTATGCGTCTTTTGATATTTCTAACTCCGGAGAAATTCTGAGCCCTAACGGAAATGCGATCGAAGTGTTCGGCCTGACGCATGTCGAACTTCGGAATTTCGGAGTGATCGGGGGTGAGGTGACTCTCGGCGACGGCAATCATCTGATCCGCAGCCAGTCCGGGACAATTGAAGGTGAAATTACGATCGGGAATGGTGGATCGGCGATCTTCCTTGGCGACGAAGACAATTTTCTTACCGACAATGGTGACACGCGTGACCGTTTTGAACTCGGTGGCGGCAGGGATACTGTTTCCTATGTGAACTCGGACGCGTCCATTCGCGTCGATCTGCAGACAGGCTGGGGAAGTGGAGGATACGCAGAACGCGACCTGTTGCGAGACGTTGAAAGTATCTGGGGCAGCGACTTTTCAGACCGCATTCTCGGAGACGAGCTGGGTAATGATCTGGCCGGCATTGACGGTGACGACGTCCTTTTCGGTCGCGGAGGAGACGATGTCTTGGACGGCGGCGCTAACAACGATACGATTTACGGCGGCACCGGAAATGATATTGTGTATGGTGGACGTGGAGCTGATGTTTTGTCCGGCGGTGCAGGAGAAGATATCTTCTATCATCTGAGCTCCCTGGATTCCACCATGACACCGGCCGGGCGTGATCGTATCCTGGACTTCACGCAAGGCGAAGACAAGATTGATATCTCGGTACTCGGGATTGAGAGCTTCATTGCGCAGGCGACATTCTCAGGTACAGGCACATCTGAAGTGCGCTATCAAGCCGCTGCGGGTGGCACGAAAACCTTCGTTCAGATCGATGAAAACGGTGATGGAACCGCCGATATGGGGATCATCCTTGATCAGGCCTTCATCAATCTGACAGCGGATGACTTTTTGCTCGGTGTCTGACCCTACCGGAAGAGACGGCAGGCTCTCCGGATTACGAGAGCCTGTCTGACGACCAACAGCATGACAATATAAGAAAAACTGTTCTTCAAATCAGTTATCGGGCCTTGAATACTGAGTGGGAGACGTGCAAATCCAGTCGTCTTCTCGAGACGTCTTCCGGATATTGTCATGACAACCGAATATCTTCTTGGGCTGGTTGTTCTTGTTCTCAGCCTGTCCTGGACACCTGGTCCAAACAATACGCTTCTCGCGGCGTCTGCCGCGCGGTTTGGGTATGTGCGCACGCTGCCTCACCTCATTGGTACAGTTGGCGGCTTCGGAGTCATGATCTTCCTCATCGGGCTTGGATTGTCTGAAGTCTTCCAGACCTATCCGCTGATCAGGGAAATTCTGCGATTTGTCGGGGCCGCTATCCTTCTCTGGATCGCGTTCAAGGTTGCCACATCTCCACTGCCGACTGGTGAACGGCGTGAAACCGACAAACCCTGGACACCTGCACGGGCCGCTGCATTTCAGTGGATCAACCCGAAGGGCTGGATGATGGCGATCAGTCTTGTGGGATCTGCGCCGCAGACATCCCCGACCTGGCTATCGCCTTTGATTGTGGCCGCTGTTGTCATGGGGATCGGAGCAACCAGTGCAAATGGTTGGGCGCTGTTCGGAAAGGCTCTACAGAGATTTCTTTCCACGCCCCTGCGGTTTCGTGTGTTCAATTTTGTTATGGCTGCTTTGATTGTGCTCACCGTGGTCGGCATCCTCTTTGCCGACCTGTCGGGTAAAGCGGCGCATTAGCCCGGTTTTCTGGCCTTTATTCCAGAGTGATGGCGATGAAGCTCGGCTCCGGCAGGGCGAGGATGTCTTCGCCGTCTTCCGTTTCGCTACCCAAAGGGTTCCAGATAGGTGCGAGTTTCGCGCGCAGTTCCAGCGCAGACATGGAGGCAGGCACCTGACCGACAAGCTTCAGGTCTGTGCCGACTTCACTGTCTTCTGCAACCAGAGCAACCTCATTGGCCATTTCGAAGGCCAGAAGGCGCTCAGTGAACAAGAGCCGATCGCCGTCGGTGACGGGCTCCTCAAAGCTCAGTTCGATCATCACTTTGCGCGCGACCTCAAGTTCTTCTGACATGGTCTTGAGGCTGGCCATTTCCTGAGCGGCCTCATTCATGGCGCGTCGGACTTCCGGGTCGAGGTCCAGTTCGCGCAGCTCCAGCCAGGTTTCGTTCGCGGCTGCGAGTTCGGTATCAAGGGATGATTTGAGCGCTGCAAGCGTCTCATCTCGTTTGCTGAGTGCGTGATCGAGTTCTTCCTGCGCGTCTACAAGCGCCGGCACGCCCTTGCTCACATTGCTTGCCATCCTGGCGAGCCAGAGTGAAATCTGTTTCCGGTTTTCCGATGTGCTGCGATCACCATCAGCGGCCAGAACCTCTTTGGACTTTGCTGTCAGAAGATCGCGAATGCGAACGGCCTCGCCGATCAGCGCCACTTCCGGTGTCTCGATTTCCGGGCCTGCGTCAACGGGTTCAGCTTCAACCGCTTCGGTTGTCTCGACCATTTCAAGATCAGTCGCGTCGACAGCCTCGTCTTCGGCCATGGCCGCGCCATGCGAAAACGTCAGCAGTGCAGAAGTGAGAAGCAGTGCAGAAAGGCTCATTTTCATAACAGGAAGTGTCTCCATCAGTCTGGCGCGGGGCAAGGAAAATAGCTCCGATTCAGTATCGACGCAAAATTCTGCTCTGAACAGCGTCTATAGCCGCTTGGCGCGGCGTTAGGCCAGTGGTAGATCGTGCAAATGCAAGACAAATCACTGATCCGTAATTTTTCGATCATCGCGCACATTGACCACGGCAAATCCACACTTGCCGATCGCCTCATCCAGAAATGCGGCGGCCTCACCGACCGTGAGATGAAGGCTCAGGTGCTCGATTCCATGGATATCGAGCGCGAGCGCGGCATTACCATCAAAGCACAGACGGTGCGCCTGAGTTATCAGGCGCAGGACGGCAAAGAGTATGTGCTGAACCTGATGGACACGCCGGGCCATGTCGACTTCGCTTATGAGGTTTCACGGTGCCTGGCGGCCTGTGAAGGGTCTCTCCTCGTTGTTGACGCCTCGCAAGGTGTGGAAGCGCAGACGCTCGCCAACGTCTATCAGGCAATTGATCAGGACCATGAGATCGTTCCCGTCCTCAACAAGATCGACCTTCCTGCCGCGGAACCTGAGCGCGTGAAGGAACAGATCGAAGAGGTGATCGGTATTGATGCCTCTGACGCGGTCGAGATTTCCGCGAAAACAGGCCTCGGTATTGAGGACGTGCTCGAAGCCATTGTCACCCGCTTGCCGGCGCCTCAGGAGGGCGACCGTGACAAGCCGCTGAAAGCCTCGCTGGTTGATGCCTATTACGACCCCTATCTCGGCGTTGTGGTCATCGTCCGCATTATTGATGGGGTGATGAAGAAGAAACAAAAGGTCAAGATGATGCGCACAGGCGCAACTTATGAGCTTGACCATGTTGGTGTGTTCGCGCCCAAGCCGACCTATGTGGAAGAGCTTGGCCCGGGCGAAGTCGGCTTTCTTATCGCCTCGATCAAAGAAGTTGCCGACTGCGCGATTGGTGACACGATCACGCTCGAAAAAACGCCGACCGACAAAGCCCTTCCGGGCTATAAGGACGTTCAGCCGGTGGTGTTCTGTGGTCTGTTCCCTGTGGATGCTGGCGATTTTGATGACCTGCGTGCCGCTATGGGCAAGCTGCGTCTCAATGATGCGAGCTTCACCTGGGAGATGGAAACCTCTGCCGCGCTCGGTATGGGCTTCCGCTGTGGTTTCCTTGGGCTTCTCCACCTTGAGATCATTCAGGAGCGGCTCTCCCGCGAGTTCGACCTCGACCTGATCGCGACCGCGCCAAGCGTTGTCTACGAAATGTCGATGACGGACGGCACAGAGATGGAGCTGCACAATCCGGCAGATATGCCTGACGTGGTTCGTGTGAGCGAAATCCGCGAACCGTGGATCAACGCGACCATCTATACGCCGGATGAGTATCTGGGCGCCATTCTGAAGCTGTGTCAGGATCGGCGCGGCCTTCAGAAAGAGCTGACCTATGTGGGCGGCCGGGCGATGATCAAATACGAGCTGCCGCTCAACGAGGTGGTGTTCGATTTTTATGATCGCCTGAAATCCATCTCACGCGGCTATGCGAGCTTTGACTATGAGATTGTCGGGCACCGTGCGGAAAACCTCGTGAAGATGAACATCCTCGTGAATGACGAGCCGGTTGATGCGCTTGCCATGCTTGTTCACCGCGACCGTGCTGAAGGCCGTGGCCGTCAGATGTGTGAGCGCCTGAAAGAGCTGATTCCGCGCCAGCAGTTCAAAATTCCGATCCAGGCGGCCATTGGCGGCAAGGTCATCGCGCGGGAGACGATCTCTGCGGTGCGTAAGGATGTGACCGCGAAATGCTATGGCGGTGACGCGACCCGGAAACGGAAGCTGCTCGACAAACAGAAAGCCGGTAAACAGCGCATGCGCCAGTTCGGCAAGGTCGAAATCCCGCAGGAAGCCTTTGTGGCGGCGTTACGGATGGATGGGGATTAGGGAAGGTGCTTCGGGTGATCTCTGCCGTTAGTCTGGCGTGTCTAGCATTGCATCAGCCAGTGAAAGCACAAGATATCACTCAACCGCCAAGCCTGTCAGATACTTTTCCCGATTCCTATCTGGGCGTTTCTGTACAAGAGGTGGCGGACGCCTTCTATCTCCGAATACTTCTTAGCGCGGCGACCGCCGTGGGTCATGTATTTGAGAATGAACATCCATTTCTTGATGACGGGTTCACGCACACAGACTCTCTGTTTGAAGCGCGGTTTGCCCCTGAGCGGTATCATCCAGCTGTCTGGAATCTCGCTGTTGATCTGATTTGTTCATCCGGTAGTTACCAAAATCCATCAGGCTGCGAATTGCAAATGCGAAAAACAGAGTTTGAGGATCGAACTGGACCGAATTCAAAGCGCTCACCTTTGCTGGATGCCTATTTCTTTGACCATTTTGACTACCTGACTTTTATCGAGTCCTGGCAAAACGCTGGCCCTGACGCCGCAGAAGGGTCATTTCTGTATGACGCAGATTGGTCAATAATGCCGGATCCTTCAGTAGCGATGAGAGCAGGGGTTGTGACTCAACGCGTGAGCGAACAGGCATGTCCGGAAATTCTTGATTTCCTATCAAATTTAGATGGTACCGAACTTGGTTCGCTGGATATCAAGAGTTTCTCTGACACGATCCCAATGCAGATTGGCATTGGCACGCATCTCAACACTTATACGGCATCAGTCTTCACTGAGTTCGAAGGAGAGACCATGAAAGTCGAGTTTTCAGGTTTCGGAGGAGGACACGCGAGCGACTTGGCGAATCGAGCTAATCAGATTTTTGAAACTTGCCTCGGTAGGGACGGGGATTAAGGGTGACAAGCGCAGATGAGCGATAAGTCCGAAGTCCAGTTTCAGACCCTCTTGGCGCATCTCAGTGCGGCTGGAAAAAAGGCACTTGAGAGCTCGAATTCCTTTCCGCCTCTGGCACTGGGGCTCAAACACGACGGAGAGATCGTAGCTTATTCTAGCGCTGATCTCGATCTTTCAACGGCTTTGACCATGCTCCAGTCTTCACTTCAGGCGAAACGCGACATGTTTCAGGCATGTTGCATCGCCTGGGCCGACTATCAGCGCGGCTGTGTAATCGTGAACCTCGAGAATGACGAGCTTTACTGTCTGGAAGACAGGCTTCCGGTCGAAACAGAGCCGCAGATGTTCCTGAATATCGAGGCGATCGAAACCGCAGACGGTACGATCTACGTCTTTGGCGATTAGCATTGGGTAGGGCGCGATGAAATCCCGCCGGTATAACTCAAACTATCTGGCGGGTTTCACGCTGCGCGCTCAACACCGCCCTACATTTCAAGATTAAAGCACCAATCTATCCGACGATCCCAAAGGAGGTTGGGGGGCAAACCTCAGACATGTCATCCCGGGCGGAGACCCGGGATCCAGAAGCTCTCGGACAATTAATCAGGCTTGGTCCCGGATATGGCTCTTAGCCATTCCGGGATGACAGTCAAAGGGCGCTCTCCACTTAATCCCGCTCAGGCGGCGGCGTGAAGGAGGCCGCGATACCAGATTTCACCGTCATCGGATCGCCAATATCGAGATAGACATCATTGCTTTCCGAATATTGAGGCCAGTCCACGAGACCCGGCACGCTCGGGTCGCCGTCTTCAGCAAAGCTTGCCCAGATCTTCGTGGCTTCGTCGGCAACCTTGAAGTCGGTTTCGTCGTATTCCGGCACGCCGACAGAGCAGCCGCCACCCCGCGCAAGGAATTGGGTGGTGCGCGACTCAAGCCCGTTCGGCACTGCGCCGAATACATAGGTCAATTCCAGACCGTGGAAGGCGACACAACCCTCTTCCTCTTTCCAGCCAATTGGCAAATGGGTGAAGTTGTAGGTCCAGGTTTCGCCTCCAGAGGCTGCGTGCACTTTGGCCATATCCGGGACTGATGAGGTAAGCATGGCTTCGCCGGCATTTGCGCCAACGATCAGCGGCACCTTGTTCTGGGTTCCGGTTTCGAACTGCTCACGAACTGGTGTCGGGATGACAGAGCCATCCACAACAATGCTTGGGCGGAACTCAGCGCCTTCTGTGGCGGCGATGACATCCTGCCAGCTGGCGGCACGCATTTCGGCAAGGTTCGCTGCGCCCATCGAGGCTTGTAGCGATTTGCCGCCCGCCTCTGCACGGTCCATATCGGAGCTGACCAGCGCGGAGCCGGACTGGACGATCGCCTTATCGAACAGATCGCTCGCGGCAGGCGTCGCCATTTGCGAGATGACCTTATAGCCGCCGCCGGATTCACCGAAAATGGTGACATTGTCCGGGTCGCCGCCAAAGGCAGTGATATTGTTCTTCACCCATTCAAGAGACGCGGTGAGGTCCATTGTGCCGAAATTGCCCGAGCCCGGGCCTTCGGCCGTCAGTTCCGGGTGTGCCAGATAACCAATCGGGCCGAGACGGCTGTTCACGCTGACGGTGACCACGCCCTGACTTGGCAGTTTCGGGTGGTTATAGGTGGTGGAATTACCCGTGCCGGTCGTCAGGCCACCCCCATGAAAGAACACCATGACGGGTTGTTTCGCATCTGACGTCTCGGCCGTGGTGACAACATTCACATAGAGACAGTCTTCGCTGATCGGCCCACCAGCGCCCATAGAGCTTTCGCCCTGCGGGCAGCGGTTCGGGTAGTCAGTCGCGTCAAGTACGCCACTCCAGGCGGTTGGCGGCTGCGGCGCTTTCCAGCGCAGATCCCCTACGGGCGGCGCGGCATAGGGAATGCCTTTGTAGATATAGGCGCTGACACCATTCTCTGTGATGGATTCTCCGCGCACTGTGCCAAGGCTTGTCTCGACAGTTTCACCAATCGGGCTGGTGGTGGCGCTCGTTGTGGCACACGCGCCGAGTATCAGACAAATGGCTGAAGCTGCCATCAGTTTTGAGTGATTATGCATAGTTTCCTCCCTCGTATTCAGGTTTTTTTAAGTCCGTCTTTTGCGGCTCTGCTGAAGCGTTGCGTATCTCTCAAACGCTTTCAAACGACAATTGCGTGATATCCCGGAGAGGGCAGACGGCAGCAGCAGGGCGTTCCAAAAACCGAGGGGGCATTCGTGCGCGCAACTTTCGACAAAATTAATCATATAAATTGACAAAGTTACACACTCTGTGTATTTTGCTTTTCAGAGGTTTTGGGACGGCGCTGTTTGACACAGCGCGATAGGAAGGAGGGCTCCATGGACAGAGTAATTTTTCGCCGGTTTGATGAAATCACGGTTAAAAAAGGTGAGCCCATCCCGACCAAGCCGCGCGTTTATCGCGGCGTCACCTATGTGCCGACACAGCGCATTGTTCTGCACTCGCGCACTGGCAAATATCACCCGATGTATCGCAGTCTTCCGTCCTCCTGATTTCCGGCGAGCAAGCTCGCCTTTCACTGGCGGCGCCGCGCCGCCAATCTGCGAGAAAATAGCGGATTTGCCTTTTGTTAACCCAGGTTTCCGGAAGATGATGCCCGGAAACCAAATTTGGGTGTGACCGCGTAAGACGAGCGGGTGAGACGGGCACTATCCGCAGGAAAACCTGTTGAAATTTCGTCTGACTGGTCTGCCCAAAGCCGGTAAAACCAGACGGTCAGACCAGTCAAAAGACGGATGCATACAGAAGCTGGCCAGCTGCAGTGAAATTCAAACTCCATTAAGGCAAACACACTATCCTGATCGCGAAATCCGGATGGGAGTCGTCCATGCGTTGCGTCGTATTGTCGCTTATGTTGTCGTTAGCAGGTGTTGAGATGGCGTCTGCTCAGGAGTTCAAAGCTGAACAGATCGCCGAAGTTGTCACACTCAAAGTCGCTGAAAATGGCGAAACCGAGGAAGTTCTGACACCGGCTGAAATGGTGAAGCCAGGCGAGATTGTCCGTTACACAATCGCCTGGGAAAACACGCTCGAGTCTGAAATCGAGGACATGGTTCTCGAGATTCCCCTACCACCACAAATGACATATCGCCCGGGATCAGGCGCTTCTGACGGTGTCGAGATGTTGTTTTCAGCAAATGGCGGAGAGTCCTATTCAGCGCTGTCAGGGCTGCTCGTTCTCGAAGAGGATCAGTCGCGCCTCGCTGAGCCGCAGGACATCACGCATCTGAAATGGGTCTTCTCAGAACCTCTGGCGCCGGGAGCTCAAGGTGAGCTGTCTTATGATGCAGTGTTAAAATAAGCGCGTTATTTGTTAACACACTACATTAGCAAAACATAAATTGCGTTAATCTGTTTAACCCCGATTTAGAGATGTTGACGTAAAGTTATCCACAGACGCCCGAGTATCAATGGGCTGTGGGTATACGATTATGACAACAAGAATTCTGAAAAAGCTCGGGGGCGTTGCATGCCTTGCTATGGCATTTGCAGCCTACATTCCCTCAGCACATGCGCAGAACAACTACACAAATGCCGGTACGTCTGTGTCGAATACATTCACGCTCACCTATTCGGTGGGTGGTACGACACAGCCGCAGATCGACAATACGGGTGATCCGACCAGTTTCACGGTTGACCGTCTGGTCGACCTGACGGTGAGTTATCAGTCAAACTCGGACGACGACAGTGTCGCGCCGGGCGCGCAGGACGAAGAAGTTGTCTTTCTTCTGCGAAACGACGGCAATGATAACTTCGCATATTCTCTGACAACGGTGAACGAAGCGTCTGGTGATGACTTCGACACGTCTAACCTGGAAATCCGCTACTATATCGACGATGGCGATGGCAGCTATGAGCCTGGCGCTGATGACGGGTCTGCGCAGAGCTATGCCGCGGCGACTGACGACCTGGCGCCAGACGCGATTTTGTGGGTCGAGATCATCGGCGATATTCCTGCGTCTCAGGGCGATACGGAAACATCGGATATTTCACTGGTTGCAGATACGCTGTTCCCGACGGCCTGGCTCGAAGAGGGCAGCACCGGCGCGAATGCGGGCACTGAAGTGACGGCTGATGACGGCACAAACACTGTCGAAGGGTCTGCCGAGAACGTCCTCAACGATGGCTCGGGCACAAGCAATGAAGCTGCGAATGCTGGTGACTATTCTGATACGGCAACATTCACAGTGTCTTCGCCAGATCTGGCGGCCGACAAAACAGTTCAGGTCATCGCAACCAATGCAGACGGCCTGTTTGATTGCGAGAATGATGCTCTGGTCAGCGCGAACGAGTATTCAATTCCGGGATCGTGTCTTGAGTATACAATCACGGTGACGAATTCCGGATCAGCGGATGCAACGATTTCGCTGCTTTCAGATACGCTTCCGGATGACCTCACCTTCCAGGGTGCAACATTTACGGGCTTTACGGGCGGAACTCCGGCTCAGCCTGTGGTTGGCACTGACTGCGATGCGGGTGCATGCGTCGTGTCTCAGACCGGCGGTAGCGTGACGGCAGGAAATGTCGCGACGATCGAGATCCGTGTTGAAGTGAACTAACGACACCAAAACCCACGAAAACAGATGGGCCCGATCATCTGACCGGGCCCGAATTGTTCGAATTTCATCGATTTTTCGAACGAATGATTTCCGTGATTTTGCTATAAAAAACAGAACAATAACAATAAAATGAACAGTCGCCTGCGGGGAATTATTTCGCTCTGTGACGGTTCTTAACTGGGCAGAGTGATGGGGCGTTTCAGCCACATACATTTCGCGATCTGCGGAGCGATCCTGATGTTTGTCATGATGACAGGCAAGGCGTTCGCGCGTGATGTCCAGATCGGCCAGGTGATCGAGAATATCGCTCAACTCACCTACACCCAGGATGGTCGAACGGCGTCTGTCGTTACCGCGCCAGCCCGTTTTGAAGTACAGGCCGTCCGTACGCCATCTGAAATCGCCTTTTTCCGATCCGTGCCGGCAGCGCCTGATGCGATTCGCGTCAATATCGCGGAAACCTATTATAGTACGTCAGGAACTGAAGCTGGTGAGTGGATCCCTGCAGGCCAGTCTTTTCCGTTTGAGGGCGCCGCTTTTGATGCGCAACTCGCCAGGCTGACCGCCGATGTGCTGGTTGTGGCAAGTGAACACTTCCACGTTGGCGATGTTAGCCTGGTTCGCGTTTCTGACGCAGGGCAGAATGGCAACCCGCAACGCCGCGAAGTTATCACTGTAAATGTCACGGGCGAGGCCGGCGATTCAATCCTGATTGAGCTCATCGAATCCGGGCCAGATACAGGTGAGTTCTGGGGATATGTGGTGACAGCCAGTCAGCCGACCAGTGTTGATGACGAACTTCTCACCGTTCAGGCGAAAGAAAAGATTACGGCTCGCTATGAAGACCGGTTCGATGCCCAGGAGGTCAGTCAGTCGGTGGCACTGGTCGATCCGAATGGCCGCATCTTCGATTCCACGACCGGAGCACTACTGAACGGTGTGCTCGTGTCCGTTGTTCATGCCGATACGGGCGCTCCAGCCCCTGTTTTCGGTCTCGATGGCTACTCGGTTTATCCATCGCAGCTTCGGACAGGCGATCAGATAACAGATGCGTCTGGCCGGATTTACGATCAGGGGGATGGAGAATTTCTCTTCCCGCTCATGCCGCCTGGCCGGTATCGGCTCGAAATCGAGCCACCTCCCGGGTATACCTACCCTTCAATCGCGACAAACTTCGACGGGCTGGCTAACAGCCCGTTTGTCATTTCTGGGGCCTCTTATCATCAGGAATTTACGCTGGATGGCACCGGTCCGGTCGTGTTTGACATTCCGATGGACCCATCTTCGCAAGTGACTCTCGAAAAATCGGCAGATGTGTCTACGGCCGCAATTGGCGACTTCGTCCCATATGTGATCCGGGTCACAAATTCTCAGGACACGGGAGCACGTCTGATTATCCGGGATACCCCGCCGCGGGGCTTTCGGGTCATACCCGGCTCAGTCCGGTTAGACGGTCTGGACGCCGAAGATGACCAGATCAGACTCAGTGGGACCCAGTTTCAGGTCATACCGCCGGTCATACCGCCCGGTCAGACCCTTGAGTTGACCTATGCGATGGAGGTTGCCGCCGGCGCTCAGAACGGCCTCAACCGCAATCGCGCAATCGCTCTCGATGGTCTGGGGCGTCCACTTTCGAATGCCGCCGAGACAAGTATATTCGTTTATGAGGACCTTTTGCGGTCGACCAGTACGATTGCCGGACGGGTCACCGAAGGCGTTTGTGGTCCCGACACTGATCTGGGCGATGAAGCCGCCGAAAAAGGCATTCAGGGCGTTCGAATCTATCTTGAAACCGGCCAATATGTGGTCACTGACGAAAACGGATTCTACCATTTCGAGCAGGTTCCGGCTGGCACTCACGTCGTTCGACTGGACGATGGTGTACTTCCCGCAGGTGTTCAACCGCTCAGCTGTGGTACAGCCAAGCAGCGCAGTGCTCAGTTTGTGGACCTGCATGGCGGCGTTGTCTGGCAGGCCGATTTTCAGCTTGAGCGCGCCGAGATCCCTGTACTTGCAGAGACTGACGAGGCCATTTTCAACGACTCGACCGAACACAAGCGCTTCGATCGCGCCTGGTTGGATGCGCAGTCGCCGGGCCGCAGTTGGGTTTATCCGGATCCATCTCGTACGCCATCCACCAAGTCTGTGAATATCGGTGTGAAGCATGGACCCGGCGAGACAGTGCGCCTCCTCCTCAATGATGCACCTCTGGTCACACCAAACTTTGCGGGCTCTGAGCTGTCGTCGAATGGTCAACTTGCGATCAGTCGCTGGCGGAGTGTCGATATTGAGGACGGTCAGAACCGGGTTTCTGCAATCATTTCTGATGCATCTGGCAATGAGGTCGAGCGGCTGAATACCGAACTCTGGTATGTGGAGAATGTCACTCGGGCGCGTGTCATTGAGGCGGATTCTGAATTTATCGCAGACGGCCAGACCGAACCCGTCATCGCGGTCCGCTTTACCGATGATGGTGGCCGTCCTGTTCACGCCGGTCGGATCGTTGGCGTGGACATCGAGCCGCCGCACCAGTTGAAAACGTCTGGTGAGGTTGGCATCGACCGTTCATTGCAGGATGCGGGCGGCGTTGCCGTCGGACCAGATGGCATTGCGAAAGTCCGGCTTCAGCCCACGCTCGAAACAGGTCTCGCGACAATTCGTATTGAACTCGACAATGGACGGGTTGAACGTCTTCGGACCTATCTCAAACCAAAGCCGCGACCATGGATCGTTGTTGGCCTGGCTGAAGTGGGCGCTGCGCAAGGCGCGCCGCTTTCAGATGGTAGCGATGGAGATGGTGGCGTTTCTTCAGATGGTCTGACCACTGGCGAGATTGATCCGTTTATTGATGGCCGCATCGCGGTTTATGCCAAAGGGCAGATCGGTGATGGCTGGCAGGCAACTCTTGCGATAGATACAGACAAGCGCCGCGGCGAGTATGACCAGGGGTTCAATCGCGAAATTGATCCATCAGCGGCGTACAATCTGTTTGGTGACGACAGTTATCAGCAACACGATGCGCCGAGCCGTTATCCCATCTTTGCAAAGCTTGAGAAAAACCGGTTCCAGGCACTTTTGGGCGACTACAATACCAATTTGCAGGATACAGAGCTTTCAAAATACTCCCGAAACCTGACTGGTCTCAAAATCGTGCAGGAAAGTGAGCGCTATGGTGTGACTCTGTTTGCCGCCGAGACCAATCAGGCTTTCAATACGGATGAATTGCCAGCTGATGGCACGTCCGGCCCGTACAGATTGTCGGTTGCGCCCGTTCTCGGACAGTCTGAAACCGTGACCTTGCAAACACGGGATCGTCTGCGTCCTGATCGGATACTGAGCGAACGTGTTCTTCAGCGCTACCTCGATTACGATCTTGATTATCGAACGGGACGACTGATTTTCCGCTTGCCGGTGAATGCGACCGATCCATCCCTGAATCCGAACGTGATTGTTGTCGACTATGAGACATCAGAGCTTAGCGAACGGCACATAACGGCAGGCGGTCGCGTTTCAGGCAAGTTTGCAGACGGCGCCCTTGAGGTCGGTATGACCGCAATCCATGAGGGCGGTAGTGCCGTGGCATCGGGTCAGGAGAGCCAGCTCTATGGCGTCGATCTCACCTGGCAAATCAGCGAAGAAACACAAGTCCGGGCGGAGTACGCCACAACTGATACCAACCAGCCGGGAGCGGCATCTACAGTCGGTGACGCCCTGTTTCTGGAAATGGTTCACCAGGCAGATGACCTCGCCGTCACAGCCTATCTCCGCGAAGAGAATACAGGCTTTGGTCTCGGGCAGACGCGGTCGAATACGGAAGATATCCGACGTGTCGGTGTGACCGGGTCATACCGCCTCAGCCAGACAGATGAAGCGGAGTCTGGCGAACGGACAACACGCTCGATCAATGGCGATGTTTATCGAGAGGAAAACCTTTCGACGGGCGAGTATCGCGAATCTGCTGCTGTTGGTTTCCTGCAATCGGCAGAGACCCTGCAATTTGAGACCGGCTTGCGTTTTGCCAACGAGCACTTGTCTGATGGTGAGCATCGCAATTCCGTTCTGGTGACGGGCGCCGCGCAGAAACAGTTTGTGGAGCATGGGCTGACTGTGTCGGTTCATCATGAAGAACCGCTCAATCAGCAGAACATGGTCTCGCTCTTCCCGAAACGTACAGTACTGGGCGTCGACAAAACCCTGACAGAGTCGGCGATCCTGACGGCCCGTCATGAGATTGTTGATGGGACGACTGCCTCGGGGCAGAACACGGTTGTGGGGCTCGTTCTGCACCCATGGACCGGCGCTGAGGTCCGCACCGAGATGGATCATATTCTGACTGACTCTTCGCAACGCGTTGGGGCCGTGTTCGGCGTGGACCAGAGCATTCGGATCAATGATGCCTGGAGTGCGTCTTTGGGGATGGCCCGTCGAGCGGACATCGCCGGAGACCAGGACCCGCAAAATCCGGTGGCTGATGAACCACAAAACCCGCTGTCTTCGGCGCGCAGTACAATTCTGACCGGGACAGAGGAGTTTTCTTCAGCCTATGCCGGTCTGGCCTATCGAACGGCGTCTATGGCCGTGTCAGGACGGATTGAAGCGCGGGATTCGACGCTGGGAACACGCTATACCGGTGTGGCCAGCGCTGCCCGGCAGGTGACTGATTCCCTGTCCTTCGCGGCGGCTGCGCGGGCCGAACGCGATAATGTCGAGCAGGCCGAAGATACAGAGAAACTGGATGTCCGTCTGGCGGCCGCCTATCGTCCGCAAGATGATGGGTTGATTGTGTTCGACCGACTGGATGTGAAATCCGATAAACGCGGCGAAACCTATAGTTCAGAGCGGGTCGTGAACAATCTCGCGCTGAGCTACAAGTTTGGCGATGACAGCCAGGCGTCAGTTTTCGTCGGAACCAAATACAGCCAGACCACAATCGGTGAGGATCAGTATTCCGGGTGGACCCATCTCGCTGGTGGCCAGTACCGACAACAGATCACACCAAAAATCGACGTGGGGGTCAGCGGCTCTGCGCTTTACTCTGCGCGTTCCGGAACCATGGAATATGCATTCGGGCCAAGCGTCGGATATCGGCCGACCGACGATATCTGGGTGAGTGTCGGCTGGAACATTCAGGGCTTTGAAGATGACGACTTTGAGGCCGCCGAATATTCCCGCGAAGGGCCATACGTCAAAATGCGCGTGAAGTTTGATGAGACGACGATCAAGGGACTGGTCGATCGTGTCATGCCGCGGGGTTAACGCTTCTCTCAAGGATTACTTTCAAAATGACCATAATAACAAAGGGATCTGAACATGCGCCCGGCCTTGTTCAGCACAGAAAGTAGAGTTCGCTGAAAGTGTGGAGACATCTCGCACTATCAATAGGGTGCGCCGCAATCCTGGGATTGCAGGCAGGGCAAGCTCATGCCGCACATTCAGCATCCTGCATCGCGCCAGAAGTCACTATGCTGGGGACGACGTACGCACTTTCAGAAGGTTATCGCCTGACAGAGGAAAGTAGCGAGACGGATATTGGCGGTGTGGTTCTGAACAGACGGCTCGATCTGTCCACGTCGTTCAGCTTCGATATGGAACTCTATACCGGTGACACTGGCTCAGATGGCGCTGGTATGGGTCTCACATTCCATAATGACAGTCGCGGAAAAACGGCTCTGTCGTCATCGCTTGAAGAAAGCATGGGCTTTGGTCTCACGGACAATATCACGCCCTCGCTCAATATCGAGCTTGATACCACCAATAACGGTTTTGCGGATATTTCCGACAACCATTGGGCTGTGATTCTGGATGGTGATGTCCGGCAGTCGAGCTCTGGCAACATCGTCGAAAGCACGACATCATTTGGCTATAGCATTGAGGACAACGACTATTACCAGGCGACGCTCGCCTGGAATGCGACAACCAATACCTTGACCTTTACCTTCAACGGTAGCCAGCTGTTTTCGACAGTCTATGATATTCCGAGCCATGTCGGCACGGACTATCCATGGTTTGTTATCACCGCCGCGACAGGCAACTCCGAAGACAATGAACATAGCGCGTGTTTCAAGTCTGAGCCGGCCTATGCACCGCAAAACTATGTAATTGAGACGGCCGATAGCGGATACAATTCGCTCCGTGAGGCCATCAATTACGTCAATGCCAATTCCGGCATTGATAATGTGGATTTCTATATTCCGGGAACGGGGCCATTCGTGATTACGGCAGGCAGCTCGCTGCCCACCATAACTGATTCTGGCGTAACGATTGATGGTACTTCTCAAGCTGGGACGAGTTGCGGTGATCTCTGGAATGGCGACGGCCACACCATCATGGTCGAACTGGATGGCCCGGGGAGCGGCTATGGCCTGACGTCGACCACCTCCGACACCACGGTGAAAGGTCTGTCGATTACCGACTTCGAGGTGGGGGTGCTGGCATCAGTCGGGTCCTCCAACACGGTGGTCCAGTGCAATTATCTCGGTTTGAACCCTGATGGTACAGCGGCTGGGAATACAGCTGCCGGAGTGGCCAGTGTCGGCGCCAACACGCTTGTTGGTGGACTTTCCACCGGCGAAGGAAATGTCGCGTCCGGCAATGTCTGGGGCGCGGTTTCCTATGATGGCGCAACCGGATTTATGGTGCGTGGAAACTTCATCGGCACCAATCCATCCGGAACGAGCGCTGTTGCCAACAATATCGGTGTGAACAGCTATACGGGAACGGTTACCTGGTCTGATGTGACCGACAACCTGATTTCCGGAAACTCTGAAGACGGTATTGTGTTGAACTCAGATGACACGGTCACCGGGTCGTCAGGCGATGCCCTTATCGTGGGTAACTATATCGGTGTTAGTCGCACCGGAAATGCAATCCTTGCAAATGGCGAATCCGGCATTGAGCTCAACTCAGCGACTGTTTCCGGCTTCACGATTGGCGGCGCTACGAGCAATGAACGCAATATAATTGCCGGAAATTCCCTCGACGGAATTACGCTCACCGATGTGACTGATGTCGATGTACTGGGTAATTATATTGGCCTCGGCGCAGACGGATCGACCAGTATTTATAATCGCAGCGACAGCATTGAACTGAATTCGGTGTCGTCTGTGAACATAGGCGACAACACGTCGGACGGACGAAATGTGCTGGCGACATCCGAAGAGCGGGGTGTCATCATAAATGGCACGAACTCATCCATCAGCATCAGCGGAAATTATATCGGAACCGACGCGACAGGAAATGCCGGTATCGATAAGAACCAATATTCCTACTATGGCAGTAGCGATGGGATCGGTGTCTACGGGTCTGTCAGCACGCTTGATATTCTGAATAATGTCATCGGCAATTACGAGACAACGCAAATCGAATTCTGGAACGCATCAGGATCGAACGTAACGATTCAGGGAAATTATCTGGATGTCGGCGCTGATGGAACAACTGATATTTCAAACTCAGCGACAGCGATTGAATCCGCGGACAACTCAGCCGCACTGAGATTTGGCGGCAGCATTTCGATTTCAAATCTCGTCATTGGCGGAACCGGGGCAGGCGAAGGCAATATCATTGCCAATAACGACAATCTGGGTGTCTTCATTCTGAACTCCCAGGCAACGAGCTTCGTCGGGAATACGGTCTACGGAAATGTCAGCGCCGGCATACGGATCGACAGTGGCGCAACGTCGGTTTCGATTCTGCAGAATTCAATTCATTCAAATGGCGGCATCGGAATTGATCTGGGAACTGACGGCGTGACGGCCAATGACGCCGGAGATGGCGATAGCGGTGCGAACAATCTTCTGAACTTTCCGGTACTGAACTCGCTGACGGCCTCCGGAACTTCTCTGTTCTATGATCTCAATCTTGATGCGGCGACAAATGCGGATGGCTATCGCATTGAATTCTTCGTGTCCGATGCCGCAAGCGCGACAGGCAATGGGTCGGGCGAAACCTATCTTGGGTATCTGGATGTCACAGGCCCAGGCGCGGACACGAATTACACCGGTACGCTGACAATGTCTCAGAGCTTGTCATCGGGTGATATCATCACGGTGACAGCTACAGCGATATCTGGCGCAGGCTATGGCCCGACATCAGAATTTTCCGGCAATATAGCGGTCGTTCTGGGATCATTGGTTGTGACGAACACCAATGCTTCAGGGTCAGGGTCGCTGGCGGAAGCGATCAGTCTGGCCAATGCCGATGCGGGCCTGGATGAGATCGAGTTTGATATCTCTGGAACGGGTCCGTTCACGATCACCCTGTCGTCTGGACTCACGGTGACGGATGCTGACGTCACGATTGATGCCACCACGCAGACCGGCACGGTTTGCGGTGACCTCTGGAATGGCGACGGCCACACCATCATGGTCGAACTGGATGGCCCGGGAAGCGACTATGGCATCACCTCCAGTGCGGCGAATACGACGATCAAAGGGCTATCAATCACTGACTTTCAGGTTGGAATTGTTGGCGATAGCGCCTCCTCTGGATTGACCGTGCAATGTAACTATATTGGGCTCAATCCGGATGGCACGGCAGGCGCGAATACCGGTGCCGGCGTCGCTGTTCAGGGAAGTAGTCCGCTCATTGGTGGGTTAACCTCTGGGCAGGGCAATGTCATTTCCTCCAATTATTACGGCGTGCTGTCAGACAACGGCGCGTCGGGCATTATGCTGCGGGGAAATTTTATCGGATCTGATCCTACCGGAGCGTCAGCTCGCGCCAATGAGGTCGGTATCAACAATTTCACGGGCGCGACGACATGGTCGGATATCACTCAAAATCTGATTTCCGGAAACACCGCGCAGGGCATTCTGTTTGATTCCGGCGATACGATTACCGGGTCATCGGGCGACCTCAATATTACGGGCAATTATATCGGGCTAAATCGTGCAGGCGATGCAGCTCTGGCGAATGGCGGAGATGGTTTGTCATTCGATGCGGGCACGTCGGGTGTCACCATTGGCGGCATAGTCGACTCGGCGCGCAATCTCATCAGTGGGAACGGCACCAGCGGCATCTGGCTGAACGGCGCAAGCGATATAACGATATACGGAAACTACATCGGACTTGATGCGACGGGTACCACAGCGGTCGGCAATTCCTCTGTTGGTATTGCGTCTTCAGGGGCCAATAATCTGACCATTGGCACAGGCGTGTCTGCGGGCCGGAATGTGATCGCAGGAAATGGGTCCCGCGCGATCCAGCCGCAGGGGACATATTCCAGTCTGACGATTTCAGGAAACTATGTGGGGACTGATGCCACCGGAAATGTAGCGCTTTCGAATGGATGGGCAGTTGGCACAAATGTGCAGGACGGCATCTCTTTTGATGGCGGCGTCAACGCAACAACTGTGTCCATAACCGACAATATCATTGGAGGGTACAATGCCGCTCTGCTTGAGTTTTGGGGTGGAACGGCGACCGACGTCACAGTGCAGGGAAATAGCCTCGGTATTGGCGCCGACGGCGCATCAGATATTTCGACAGGCACATCCACCGAAGCTGTGATCTATCTCGGTGGCGGAACGATGGACTGGAGCAATTTCACGATTGGCGGTTCAGGCGCTGGTGAAGGTAATATTGTCGCGAATGGCGGCTCTGATGGGATCGAGATTACGACAGCGGGAACCAGCAATACGATTGTCGGCAATGCCATCTACGACAATGCCGGGAATGGTATCGAAGTCATCTCGTCATCCGGGATTTCAATTGATGGAAATAATATCGGTCTGGCCGCTGATGACACGACCGTTCTCGGCAACTCGCAAAATGGCATCCTGCTGACGACGGCGAGTAACATCACAATTGGTGAAGCCGGTTCGGGCAATGTTATTGTCGGCAATTCGTCCAATGGCATTCTGGGGACAGATACTTCTTCGGTCACCATTCAGGGTAATCTGATCGGCGTGCTGATGGATGGCGTGTCTGATGGCGGCAACCTGGCTGATGGCATCCGATTCGCCTCGGGGCCGAACGATACCTTAACGATCGGCGGCACGGCGTCGGACGAGGAGAATGTCATCGGCTATAATGGTGGCGACGGCATTGAGCTGAGTTATGTCACAACGGCCAGTCTTCTGGGCAACAGTATCGGAGCGTCTGCCGACGGCTCAGGTGCCGCTGGAAATGGCGGCCACGGAATTTATCTATTCACGTCGTCTGCGATCGATATCGGCGATGGGACGACAGCTGGTCTCAATTATATCAATTCCAACACGAATGACGGTGTGAATATCGATGATTCCACATCCGTGGCGCTCTACGGAAACGCTATCGGTCTGTCGTCAGACGGCATAACAGCGAGGGGGAATCAGAATGCCGGGATTCGGCTTCTTGCTGGCACGGCGTCTACGAGCGCTGTCATTGGCGGTACGACCTCCGGACAGGGAAATATCATCGCCAATAATTCCGAAGAAGGCATCACCCTGGTCGATGCGGCGACGAGCGCGACCATTCTGTCGAACCTGATCTATGCCAATACAGGATTGCCGATTGATCTGGGTGATGACGGCCTGACGGACAATGATTCAGGCGATGGCGATACGGGTGCGAATGACCTGCTCAATCGCGCCGATCTCGACGGGCTTTATGCAGAAGGTTCGGGAACGCTTTCCTATTTCTTCACGTTGGATGCACCCGTGAATTCTGACGGGTATCGGGTGGAACTGTTCCGGACAGGATCTGCAAATTCAGACAATGCAGGTGATCTTGAAGAGTTTATCCTGGCCATTGATACGGGAAGTCACGCTGGAGGAGCTGTCAGATATGCGGCGCAGGTCGCCGAGAGTTCCGGATTGACGATTGGTGACATTCTGACGGCAACTGTCACATCGTTCACTGGAGCAACGACTTATGGTGTAACGTCTGAACCGTCGTCCAATTTTGAGCTTCAGGCGCTGTACGAGTACACAGATATCCCACTGACGGGCACCAGCTATGGGTCGTCGCGACACGAGATGAGTCCCTATGTGTATCTGGGGTCGGTCGTGTCGGGAGATGCTGCCGCTTTCGATAGCGCCGACGCTGATGGTGATGATGATGACGGCGTCACAATTCCATCCGGTAGTCAGGGAGCTGATATTCAGATCAGTTTCGATGTTGCAGGCGATGGCGGCTATTTGTCGGGTTGGCTGGACTGGAATGGTGACGGGGACTTCGCTGACACGGTCGATGGCATCAGCGAGGTTTTGGCAAGCGATATTCAGGATGGCGGCGCTGATGATGCTGATGGCAGTGTTAACGGCACAATCGTGCTCGATGTCACTATTCCGAGCAGCGCGACCACGAGCCAGACTTTCGCACGCTTCAGATGGTCGACCGAAAGCGGCCTGGATTCTGTTCAGGATGCCCAGGATGGTGAAGTCGAAGATTTTTCCATTCTGATCTCCGGAACTGCCGTTCTGACGGCGTCGCAGAGCAATGCGATTTATGACCCGTCTTCGCTCGGGCTCTATGCCGTGCCGGGAAATGATCTGGTGATCAGCATTTCAGCGACGAATATCGGCGGCGGATCGTCGGATACAGACAGCATTCAGTTTGTGGATGAGATTCCGAGCGATCTGATCTTCTATAATGGTACGACGACTGAGTTTGGCGGCAATACAATTGGCTGGACCGAAACAGACACGGGACTGTCTTTCTCCGACTCGACGGATGTCGCCTATTCCAATGCCGGCACCCGGCCGACTGATTTTTCCGAGTGTAGCTACACGCCGACATCGGGCTATGACGACAATGTTCGCTATATCTGTTTCAATCCGAAAGGTGCCATGTTGGCGGGTGACCCGGACCCTGAATTTACACTGCAGTATCGCGTACGCATCCGCTAAACCTCAATTGAATTTTGATGACATTCACCCTTGTCGATGAACCTGTTAAGATGGGTTCGTGACCTGAGATCAATGGGATACGGTCGGGCGCTTCCTGAACACGCTCGTCACGGACATCTCGACAGAGAATATCGATAGTTTTGACCCATTGATTGGTCAGACATTCGGCGAGTTGCTTTCCGATTTCGAACGTGCACCGCCCGAGGACATCAGTGCATCAGTCTGGCAGCCGGGTTCGGAATTCGAGATTGCGTGAAACGATCAGCACTAGCGGCCCTTAAGGCGATAGGTGATGGCCGAAAGGCTCCAGAGAATTATGGCGAGCGCAAGCGCCAGACCTGAAGACCCCTGCCAGCCACCCAGATCATAGGCCACGGTTCCACCCCAGCTCGCCAGACCGCCGCCAAGAAACATGCAGACGATGTAGATCGTCATTAGTCGGGTGCGGACCTCTGCTGGCTGGCTAAGGAATGTCATCCGATTGGTGACGTCGACTGACGGGCCGACAGTATTGGTGATGAAGATCGGAATGAGCAAAAGCCAGAGGTTATGGCCGACGAAAAAGAATAAAGTGACGCCGACAACATAAACTGATGTGAAGTAGAAGCGAGCACGCCGCGCACCGATACGATCTGCGACTTTGCCGAATTGCGGCGTCAGGATCAGATTAAACAGGGTCAGCGCGGCGAGATACCCCACCACATCAGTGCCATAGCCCATCTCCTCGCTCGTCAGATGGAGGCCCAGCCCCATCCAGATGGCCAGAAAGGTTCCGAAACCCAGGCCCTGAATTGTCCCTGAAATGAGAATTTCCGGATAGGTCCTCATGACGGTGACGACGCTGAGGATGAGGCGGGGATAAGGCAGGTGCTTGCGTGGAACGCTGTCTGTTGTGCGGCGCTTTTCCATGATGATGGAGAGGAGGATGGTCACCAGAAACATCAGCGCGGCGCCGATGAGATAGACCACGCGCCATCCCAGATATTCCGAAACGACCCCGGCGCCAGCGCGCGCGAACAAAACGCCGAACAGGACGCCAGCGGTGAGGATTGCTGTCGAATGGCCGAGCCGGGACAGCGGTATACGTTTCGATACATAAGCGGGGATGAGGTAGGGCGCGATAGTGAAGAAGCCCATCACGGTTGAAGCAACGAAAAAAGTCCAGAATACAGGAGAAACAGCCATGACCAGCAGTGTCACCACCTGACAGGCGGAGAATAAGAGGACCAGGCTGCGATTACTGAACCGGTCTCCCAGCGGCAGAAGCAGAAAAATACCGACGGCAAGTGCGATCTGATTGAGCGAGGGGACGATGCCAATCATGGCATGAGAAATGCCGAACTGGTCAGCAATCGTCGCAATGATTGGATGGATATAATAGGCGTTTGCCACAGTGATGCTGCTCGCTGCGGCGTATAGGAGAAGGCTTCCATCCGACATATCAGGAGCGGATGGTTCAGCTGTATCCGGGGTGTCTATGTCCTTGGAAATTGCCTTTGTCCTTCACACACGTCTCAGACGATCCGCCAGACATGATACTGGCTGGCGCGAGAACACAAGGCTTAGGTTAATGCCTGGGTGATAACCACCCACCATGTTTTTGACCGTGTTTGTCAGATTTTAACCGGATTTCCACCCAATTCGGAACGAAAATCACTGTGTATGGTTGAGTTAGAGGAATTTGCACAGACGATCTACAGGAGCAAAACCATGACTGTCGCGACAAATCAGGCCCTCGAAACGATTTACGGAGAGGTCAAGCGCCACGAAGCTTGTCTGGCCAAGGTTGAACGATCAGCCTTCCGAGTTGAGCGAGATATTTTCGGAAGCCTTCTGGCTGAGTCCCGGGCGATTGGCCATGATCTGGAAAATGTCATGATCGAGCGCAACATGTCCCCGGACCAGATCGACATACCTTCTGCCAATCAGACCGTGACGCCACATTCACTGATCGATCAGCGCAACAAGATCAGAGATTCATACGCGGCCGCAATCGCAGACTTCACCACACAGTCGTCTGTTCG
>NZUJ01000005.1 GCA_002701295.1 Ponticaulis sp.
AGCTCTCGGCCAGTTCGAACAAGAGCTCGTATTCTGCAATTGTCGTGAGCTGATCGTCCAGTTCATAGGAAATGCGGCGGAATTGATAATCCTCTCCGGCCTCTGCCAACATGCGCAGCACGCGCACGAGTTCAAGATTTTCAAAACGGGCGCGTTCGTCTTCAGTCGGTATGACGACTGCGGGCAGGGTGATGGTCGTCTGACCGAGCCGTTCTGCGGCGCGCTGAGCGTAAAAATATGTGATGTGCTCAGCAGCTCTGCGCCAGGCGGCTTCCGCCTCAGCACGTTGGCCAAGGGCACTATAGGCTTCACCTACCCAGAACTGAGCACGCGACAGGCTGATCGCCGAGCCGACCCCATTTTCGAGCGTCTGGAAATGGCGTAGCGCGTCCTGTGGTCGATCAAGAAAGCGAAGTGCAACCCAACCGGCATAGAACTCACCATTCGCAAAATCGACGCATTCGGTCAGTCCGTGTGTCGAGGACAGCATGTAAGCGTCTTGCCACTCGTCATCACGAATCGCGCGGCGCAGGTGCAGGTTTTTTTCATCCCAGATTTTACCGAGCGCGACGGTCGGCAAGCCATCTGGATTGATTTGAAGTAGCGGCTCGCGGGCATCTTCCCAGCGATCCTTGCGACGACGCCAATAGGAGCGCTCATAAAGCAGTCCCGGGTTCATCTGCAGCTCTGACGGGACGGCATTGATCAGCCCGTCAACATTGCCCGCCCGAACAGCCAGACCGATTCGTGCATCCACCAACCTGTCCCAGCCGGGCGACAGATAGGATTTCATGGCCTGCGCGGCACTCCGCTGTGAGGTCCACAAGAGGTAGTCTGTTCGTTTGACGTGGTCTTCAGGGTCCAGAATTTCAGCGTAGGTTCTCGCGATTTCGCTCTGACGACTGATCAGAAAAGCATGGCCATGCCAGGCGCTTTTGATCATCTCTTCGGCGTCACTGGTCCGACCGAGCGCCATATACGCTTTGCCGAGCGCCAACTTGCCTTCGCCACTGATTGGTCCGGAGGCTTCCAGCCAATTCACCTGTTCTGACGGCGGCAGTGTACTCGCAGAAATCTCTTCTTCCGCCCGAATACGAAGTTCGCGTGTTCCCGGCCAGCCCTCAAGATCACTCAGCGCGCGATCCAGCGTCTGGAAGTCGGCGTCGCTCAAGCTGGAACTCGCCATCCGCCAGAACAGAAGTTTGCGTGCAGTGGGGTCCGAAATGCCATCTCTATAGGAGCGGACCGCGTTCCAGTCACTGTCGCGTGCGGCTTGCAGGCCGAGATAGAGTCTCTCGGCATCACTGCGGTTCAGAACGCTCGACCGAAACGGGTTCGGTGGTTTCTTGCTCGGAGCTTCAATGGCAAATGCGGTTTGGCAAAAGACGAAAAAAATAAGACCTGACAACAGACAAGAAAGTCGCTTCATAAAGGGTCTCTATTCTGGAGTGGCGTTATGGGTACATGGTATGTATATCTCCAGCCTCTCGCAATACACTCATCAAGAAGAAGTGAGTAGAAATGTTCAAAGGGTCGATTCCCGCTCTCATCACGCCGTTCCGGGATAACAAAGTAGACTTCGAAGCTTTCGACAGCCTTGTCGAGCGTCAGATTCAGGCGGGCTCGGGTGCGCTTGTGCCGTGTGGCACGACAGGCGAATCAGCCACGTTGTCTCATGACGAACACCGCGAAGTTGTTGAACGTTGTGTACACGTCACCAGAGGCCGTGTTCCGATTATCGCCGGCTGTGGGTCAAACTCCACAGAAGAAGCAATCGGACTTGTGAAATTTGCCAAGAAGGTCGGTGCCGATGCGGCGCTGACGGTTTGCCCTTACTATAACCGACCAGACCAGAATGGACTTTTCGCGCATTTCTCTGCAATTGCAGATGCCGTCGAAATGCCTCTGGTCCTGTATAATGTTCCATCACGGACCTCGAGCGATATCCTCCCGGAAACTGTGGCAAAACTGTCCAGGCATCCGAACATTATCGGCATCAAGGATGCGACCGGCGATATGGCGCGGGTTACCCAGCACCTCGACCTGTGTGAAGGCGGCTTCAACCTCCTTTCTGGTGACGATCCGTCTGCCGTCGGGTTCATTGCCATGGGCGGACAGGGGTGTATTTCCGTTACGGCCAATGTTGCGCCGGAGAAAATGGCAGCCATTCACAAAGCCTGCGCGGAAGGCGATTTTGCCGCTGCACGTCAGATCGAATCTGAGGTCTACCAGCTCCACAAATCGCTTTTCCGGTCTCCGAGCCCCGGGCCGACCAAGTTCGCCTTGTCACGTCTGGGCTTGTGTGATCCGGCAATACGCCTACCTCTACTCACTCCGAATGATGACGTTCGGGGCGAAGTTGAGGCGGCCATGAAGGTTGCCGGAATTCTGGAGTAAGATGTCAGCTCGTAAACTGATCGCCGAAAACCGCAGAGCGCGGCGCGATTACGAAATTGAAGACACGTTAGAAGCCGGACTTGTTCTGCAAGGTTCCGAAGTGAAGAGCCTGCGCGTTGGTAAGGCGAATATCGCCGAAGCCTATGCGAGCGTGGAAGATGACGGCTTCTATCTGATCAATTCTGACATCCCGATTTATCCAGCGGCGAACCGGTTCAATCATGAACCCAAGCGAAAACGGAAACTGCTGGTCAAAGCCCGCGAGATTGCCAAGATTTCGCAGTCCATCGATCGGGAAGGGCGCACTGCAGTCCCCTTAAAGCTGTATTTCAATGATCGCGGCATCGCCAAGATTGAGATTGGTCTCGCCAAAGGCCGGAAGACGGTCGATAAAAGGAATGTCGTGAAAGAGCGCGACTGGAACCGCGACAAGCAGCGCATCATGAAGGCCCGCGGCTGATCAGCAGAGGGCTTTTGCCTTTTCAAACACATCATGAAACATGGCCTCGGTCAGACGACCGGTGTTCGTGTTGTAGCGCGAGCAGTGATAACTTGCGACAATGTGCAATGGTCCGGCGTGCCAGGGCGAGGTGACCTCGTACTGAGCGGCGTGCCCGAAAGGGTGGTCTTTCAGTTTCAGTCCAAGCGATCGGATCGTGCTGTCGTGTGAAATTTTGCCGAGCGTGATCAGGACCTTCAGCCCGGTCAGCTCACGCATGCGCGATTGCAGAAAAGGCCGACAGGTATTGATTTCAGCGCCGACGGGTTTGTTCTCCGGTGGAACACAGCGCACTGCATTGGTGATCATAGCGTCGATGAGTTCCAGGCCGTCATCAGGCCTTGCATCGAATGAGCCTTTGCTGAACCCGAATTTGTCGAGTGTCGGATAGAGAAGGTCTCCAGCCCAGTCGCCGGTGAATGGACGGCCGGTTCGGTTGGCGCCGCCCTTTCCTGGGGCAAGGCCGACGATCAGCAGCTTCGCGGACTCATCGCCAAAGCTCGGAACAGGTGCGTTGAACCAATCGGGTTTCTCGATCGCATTCTCCTTGCGGAAAGCGACAAGCCTTGGACAAAGCGTGCAATCAATCGGCGCTTCTGGTGCGGGGAGCGTATTAGTCTTCGTCGTCATAATCGTCATCCTCGCCATCGTCTTTCCGCGGCGGACGACCGATTAGCTTGGCGAGATCTGTAAGGTCAATGAAGGTATCTGCAGTTCGGCGAAGATCATCAGAAATCATGGCCGGCTGGCTTTTGACGGTCGACACGACGCTGACGCGCACGCCGCGATTCTTTACTGCCTGGACTGTGCGGGTGAGATCACCATCGCCAGAAAACAGAACCACATGATCAAGATGAGCGGCCATTTCCATCATGTCGACGGTAATTTCGACATCCATATCGCCTTTGACACGGCGACGTCCTTCGCGATCTGTAAATTCCCGCGCGGCTTTGGTGATGACGTTGTATCCATTGTATTGCAGCCAATCGACCAGAGGTCTGATGGGTGAATAGTCGTCATTTTCGATCAGTGCTGTGTAATAATACGCGCGAAGCAGGCGGCCGCGTTTGCGGAACTCTTCGAGAAGTTTTCTGTAATCAATTTCAACGCCGACAGTTTTGGCGGCAGAATAAAGATTTGCGCCATCAATAAAAAGAGCGATGCGCTCGTTTTGATAAAATGCCACTTTTCCTCACAAATTTATAATCAAACCAAGTATCTGCATGTAAATTCGAGATTCTTGAAATAAAATCAAGAAGGCGGTGTTATGACCTGCTTTGATCATAGCTCAAAGTGGCAAATTCAGGCATGCTCCGACCTTGCGTGTGAGACGAATGTACTCTATGAAGAAAAATTGCTTCCCAAACACTGGATGGTCTAATGGCTCGCGTAACTGTTGAGGACTGCCTCGATAAAGTTGATAACCGCTTTCAGCTCGTTCTTCTCGCTGCTCACCGTGCGCGAATGATCCGCGAAGGTTCGCCTTTGGGCGTTGATCGCGATCACGACAAGGATCCGGTTGTCGCGTTGCGTGAGATCGCTGACGAAGCTGTTGACATGGCAGCAGTCAAAGAAGCGCTGATTGCAAATCTTCAGACTGTTCGCCCAAGCGAAGAGACAGAACGCGAAGAAGACAAGCGTGCGCTCGAAGCCGCGCCAACTGCTTCGGAAGAAGATGTCATGAAGGCTTACCAGCAGGAAATCGAATCTGCTCGGGAAGACCGTTACTGAGCTTGATGGGAGCTGTTGAAAGACAGATATACTTGTCATGGCTCCGGATGGTAACACCACACCAGAAATTCTGATTGATGACTCACCCCCTCCAGCAGCACCTTCTGGAGGGCCGACGCGCATCATACGCCAGTATGAGCTGGTCGACCGCGTCAAAGCTTATGCTCCGCAAACATCCGAACAGCAGCTGAACGCCGCTTACGTCTATGCCATGATGAAGCATGGCACTCAGCAGCGCGCGTCCGGCGACCCTTACTATTCGCATCCCGTTGCGGTGTCCGGCATTCTCACAGAACTGAAGCTCGATCAGGCGAGCATTGTCGCAGGTCTCCTTCACGACACGGTGGAAGATACTGACGCAACAATGGAGGAAATTACTGGCCTGTTCGGCGACGAAGTCGCCGAGTTGGTTGAGGGCGTCACCAAGCTCGGTGAGCTCGAATACACGTCTGAACAGTCCAAGCAGGCTGAAAACTTTCAGAAATTCATCCTGGCTTCCGTCAAGGATCTCCGCGTCCTTCTGATTAAGCTGGCCGACCGGCTGCACAATATGCGCACGCTGCACCACATCAAAAAGCCGGAAAAGCGTAAGCGCATCGCCCGTGAGACACTGGAAATCTACGCGCCACTCGCGCGACGTGTCGGTATCTATAAATTTGCCGCTGAGTTTGAGGACATCGCTTTCCGCGAGCTCAATCCGGAGGCTTACGGCGCGCTTCGGCTTCGTATCAAAGAGCTACAGGCACAAAGCGCTGACGATGTTGAGCGTGTGAGCGTTGAGTTGCGCGAGATGTTGGCTCGGGCGGGCATCGAAGGCCGCGTTGTCGGGCGTCAGAAACAGCCTTATTCCATCTGGCGAAAACTAAAACGGAAAGACATTTCCTTTCGGGATGTCGCCGATATTTTCGCGTTCCGCCTGATCCTGACCAATGTCGGCGATTGCTATAGCATGCTGGGTGTTGTGCACCAGAAGTGGTCATGCCTCCAAGAACGGTTCCGTGACTATATTTCCATGCCGAAACCGAACGGCTATCGATCGATTCACACGACGGTTCGTGCGGCTGGCAATCGACGCATTGAGCTCCAGATCCGCACAGAAGAAATGAACCGCACGGCTGAGACGGGCGTCGCGGCGCACTGGTCCTATAAGGGGGCGAATTACGGCTTTGATGCCGCTGGCGCGTTGGAAGTTGGTCTTGATCCAACCCGAAGCCTGACAGCCTTTGCCGAGATGATCGGTGACGGTGCAGACGCCCAGGAGTTCTACGAGCACGCCAAGCTCGAAATGTATATGGATCACGTCTTCGCTTTCACACCGAAAGGTCGACTGATCGTTTTGCCAAAAGGCGCAATGCCGCTCGATTTCGCCTATGCTGTCCACACGCATGTCGGGGATACCTGCAAAGGTTGCCGAATTAATGGCGAGACCCGCCCGCTAAGGACTGAGCTGCGCAATGGCGACGTTGTTGATGTGATCCGTGGTGACAAACCAGAGGTCGTTTCTGGTTGGGAGGCGCTGACCCGCACGGGCCGAGCGCGGTCTGCGATCCGGCGCCTGATCCGTAGCCGTGAGATTGAAGGCTTTCACACTTTGGGTGCCAGCGCACTGAGTGCTGCTCTTGAGGCACTGCACTTCAAACAGGAAGAGATTGATCTCGACGATCTGGCTGTGCGCCTCGGTCTGAAAAACAAGTCAGCTTTGTTCGAAGCGATTGGACGTCAGAATATTGATGTGAGCAAAGTCATTGCTGAGGCCTTCCCAGCGCGTGCGCAGGAAATTCTACGGTCTTTCGAGGCCATGCGTCTCACCGAGTCCACAGCCAATAAGCTGATCGAAATCCGCGATATGCCTTCGGGCGGCGCTTTGCATCTTTGTCACGACTGTTCCCCCGTTTTGGGTGACCGTATTGTTGGTTTGCAGCAAAAAGGGCACCCGATCACAGTTCACTGTATCGACTGCAACCGTCTGGCCGATGACGACGCCGAATATGCGCGCTGGTTTGACCTGTCCTGGTCGGGTGAACCGCAAGGCGGGATCATGGCGCTGGGCCGCGTCAGAGTGACGGCGAACAACCGTGCAGGCGTGATGGCGCAGCTCTGTAGCGCCATCGCTGAAAGCGGCGGAAACATCATGACCGTTCAATCGGGCGAAAGATCGATTGATTTCACAGACCTTCTGTTCGATATCGAGGTTGCTGATTTGAAACACCTCACCCTGATTATGACGACCCTGCGGGCACTTGCTGCAGTCGATCGGGTGGAACGCATAAGAGACTGACCCATGGCACCTGAAGAGGTTCTCGATATCTTCCGCGAAGCTGACGCGCTACTGGAAGGACATTTCATTCTATCATCCGGGCGCCGTAGTCCGGTCTTCCTGCAGAAAGCTCTTGTTTTCTCTCAGCCGAAGATTTCGGAAAAACTGTGCGCGGCACTAGCGGAACAAATCCGAGAAAAGTTCGGAGAGATCACCGTTGTGACCGGGCCGGCAGTCGGCGGGATCATTCCCGGATATGAAATGGCCCGACAGCTTGGTGCACGCGCCATGTTTGCTGAGCGGAATGAAGACGATGTTCTGATCTACAAACGTGGTTTCGAATTCAACGACGATGACCGCATCCTGTTGATGGAAGATATCGTCACCACCGGGAAATCCTTCCGTGAAACGGTTGAAGCGCTGAAATCTCATCCCGGTGAACTGGTTGGCGGTGGATGCATCATTGACCGCTCTAATGGTCAGGCTGATGTTGGTACGACACTGATCTCACTGGCGGCTGTCGACTTTCCTGACTATGCGCCGAATGATCTGCCGCCAGAACTTGCTGCGCTTGAGCCGGTAAAACCTGGAAGCCGGAGAAAATTCTGATGACTGACCGCATACGTCTCGGCGTCAATATCGATCACGTCGCGACGATCCGGAATGCACGAGGTGGTCTCCATCCAGATCCGTTCCGAGCGGCAGAAATCGTCAATCGTGCTGGCGGCGACGGTCTGACCGTTCACCTGCGGGAAGACCGTCGACATATCATGGATGAAGATCTGGCACGTTTGCGCGAAGCCACGAATTTACCGATCAATCTCGAAATGGCGGCAACGCCGGAAATGCTGGACATAGCGCTGGCATTTAAACCGGAAACGGCCATGTTCGTACCGGAGAAGCGTGAAGAACGGACAACGGAGGGCGGTCTCGATGTTGCCCGTGGCCATAACCATCTGGCCCCTTATGTTCGCCAACTCAAAGAGAACGGCTCCAGGGTCTCCCTCTTTATTGAACCAGACCCCGTGCAACTTGCGGCCGCTCAACAGATTGGCGCCAGCATCACCGAATTTCACACCGGTCGTTTTGTTGAACTTTGCCATGCTCATCAGGGCACGCTGGCTGCTGAAGAGCTAGAACGCATTCAAAGCTGCGCTGAAAATGCAGTTGAGATTGGTATCGAGCCGCAAGCCGGTCATGGTCTCACATACGATACGGTGACGCCTATCGCGCAGATTACGGAGCTGACTGAACTCAATATTGGTCATTTCATCATCGGCGAAGCTGTCTTTGTCGGTCTTGAAGCTGCTATCCGGGAAATGCGTCGTCTGATGGATGAGGCGCGTGCATGATCATTGGCATGGGGCAGGACATGGCGGATATCCGCCGAATCCGGGGGACTCTTGAGCGCTTCGGAGACAGGTTCAAAAACCGGGTCTACACGCCTACAGAGATCGCCCTTGCCGAGCGGCGTAAATTGTCGGCTGAAACCTATGCGAAGCGATTTGCTGCCAAGGAAGCCTGTGCCAAAGCTCTGGGCACGGGCGTGCCTCGCCGTGGTGTCCACTGGAAGCATATGGGTGTGGTCAATCTGCCAACGGGCAAGCCGACCATGGAGTTGACCGGAGGCGCGAAAGAGCGCCTCGAAAAAATGACGCCCGAAGGCTGGGAATCCTATATTCATCTGTCGATCACTGATGATGACCCATATGCGCTCGCCATGGTGATTATCGAAGCCTTTCCCAAGGGTATGTATCCGGCATGATGAAACCCGCTCGTCCAAAACGAACTCGTCTGCGAGCCAAAGTGCGCCAGGCAAGCCGTCTGCCGTCTCTTTCGGATGGGGCCGTCGCTGAGATTGAAGGCTTGATCGGCTATAAGTTCAGCGATCGCGCGCTTCTCAGCCGCGCCATGACACATGCCAGCGCGACGCAGGAATTTGGCGCGCGGTTTTCCTATGAGCGGCTTGAATTCCTCGGAGACCGAGTGCTTGGACTGATTGTCGCTGACCTTCTGTTCCGGAAGTTTGAAGGCGAGCCAGAAGGCGGTCTTGCGCCACGTCTCAATGCACTGGTCAATCGGGACGCTTGTGCCGCCGTTGCGCAGAAACTCATGCTGTCGAAATACCTTATTCTGGATATCGCCGAAGAACGGGCAGGTGGTCGTGAGAAAGTCTCCATTCTGTCTGATATCTGCGAAGCTCTTCTGGGCGCTATTTATCTTGATGGTGGCTTGAAGCCGGCGGCGAAGTTGATCGAAACGCAATGGTCGCCATTGCTCCAATCGCTCGGCAAACGCCCGAAGGACCCGAAATCTCTCTTGCAGGAATGGGCACAAGGGCAAGGGTTCGCCACGCCTACATACGAAATCATTGGTCAGGTGGGTCCTGATCACGCGCCTGAATTTGCGGCGAGGGTCCTCGTCGGAGATCTCGATCCGGTAGAAGGTCATGGCACGTCCAAGCAGGATGCCCAACGCGCAGCAGCCAAGCTGATGCTCGAAGCGAATAACATAGAAGGATTAGCCTCAAATGGCGTCTGATAACGCGCAGACTCGCGCAGGTTTTGTTGCCGTAATCGGTGCGCCGAATGCGGGTAAATCAACACTCGTGAACCGTATCGTTGGCGCCAAGGTGGCCATCGTCACGCAGAAGGTTCAGACAACGCGGTTCCCGGTTCGAGGGATCGCGATGCACGAAGAGGCTCAGATGATTCTTGTCGACACACCGGGTATTTTTCGTACCCGTCGTCGACTGGATCGTGCCATGGTGAAAGCGGCGCTTGCCGGCGCGGAAGAGGCCGACGTGATCCTTCATGTGATTGATGCCACCGGTTGGGTCGCTCAAAAGCTCGGTCGGTCTATTACCGGAGCGCAAAAACGCTCCATGGAAGATGATCGCCGCGTGATGGACGACCTCAAAACGCTCGGTCGCAAGGCTATTTTGGCGCTGAACAAGATTGACGAGTTTGATCATTCTGAAATCCTGCCGGTCATTCAGGAAATGCATGCCTCGGAGATTTATTCCGACATCTATCCGATTTCGGCAGCTAATGGTGATGGTGTCGCGCCGCTGATGAAGCAGTTGGCGAGCGAAGTTCCCGAGGGACCGTTTCTCTATGATCCGGAACAAACCGCCGATTTGCCGATGCGGCTTCTGGCGGCTGAAATTACACGCGAAAAATTGATGCTGCGCCTCCATGAAGAGCTGCCATATCAGTTGATGGTTGATACTGAGAGCTGGGAAGAAAAAAAGGATGGGTCTGTCCGCATCCAGCAGGCCGTTATTGTTGGTCGTGAGAACCATAAAGGAATGGTGCTCGGCAAAGGCGGCAGCACGATCAAGGAAATCGGCAAACGCGCACGGGAAGAACTGGAAGCCATGCTGGATCGAAAAGTTCACCTATTCCTGTTCGTGAAGGTTGATGAGCGTTGGGAAGAGAAGAAAGACAGCTACACGCCGTTCGGCCTTGAATTTGATGTGTAGTTTTTGGGATGATTGCTCGAATGCAGCTCTTCGCTGCGCTCGGGCATTCTGCGCCTTCGCGGTCGCTCGTTTGGGGCACGTCTCAGCAGCCTTGAGCGCGGTCCATCGCGAAGCCTCAGGCGAAGCGGGCGACCCGACGTAAAATGGAATGGCGTGATCAGGGCATTGTTCTGGGGACCCGGCGATTTGGTGAAAACGGCCTGATCCTTGATGCTTTCACGCGGGAACATGGCCGGCAGTCTGGATTCATCCATGGCGGTGGCAGTTCAAAGAAGCGCGCCAATTTTGAGGTCGGCACCTCGCTGGAACTTGAATGGCGTGCAAGGACGGAAGGCCAGCTTGGCAATTTCAATCTGTCTGAAGCGACCGCGAACCGCGCCGCAATGTATCTCTCCTCTCGTCTGGCGCTTCACGCGCTGAATTCTGTGACGTCGCTTCTCAATTCGTCTCTTCCTGACGGGCAGGCCTATCCAAACCTCTATGATGCGACCGAGACCGTTCTGGACCTGTTGGCAGAGAAAGATGTCTGGCCAGCCTTGATGGTCAGCTGGGAAGTCGGCTTTCTGCGCACTGTTGGATTCGGCATGGATTTCTCAAAATGTGCGGTCTCCAAGCGGACAGATGGTCTGACCCATGTGAGCCCCAAGACGGGACGTGCGGTGTGCGGCAGCGAAGTGCCGGAATATGTGAGCAAGCTTTTGAAGCTGCCTGAATTCCTGATCCGGTCGGATGCCGATACGACGCCGGCAGATATCGGAAATGGCTATAGGCTGACCGGCTATTTCATCAACAATCGTCTTTTTGCTCAGGCGAACAAAGCTCCGCCGGGAAGTCGCGAATTGATGATCCGCCGGCTCGCCGATCAGGACCTGGTTGTCTTTGAATAGATTGTCGAGGACTAGGCATGCGGTGCGTGGGTTGAGATCGCGAACAGATCGGCAAGATAAGGATCATCCCCCAGTCCCAACATGCGATCTGAAATATATTCGCCCAACATGGGCCCCATCTTGAACGCGTGCCCCGAACCGGCACCGGCGACATAGACGTTTTCGAATCCCGGATGACGGTCGATGATGTAGTGGTGATTGTTCGAACTTTCGAGAGCGCAGACGCGTGACGCCACAATCGGCTGATTGACGAGGCCTGGAACACGCAGGCGGAGATAGTCATAGACTTTCAGCATCAGGAATGATGACGGCACCCTGTCATCCTCGCTTGGGTCGATGCCGATGGAGTAGCGCGGGACAACCTTGAAGCCGTAATCAATATCGCTCATGGCGTAGGCGCCGGCGTGTGGTTCCCACATGTTCGGAAACTCCCGATAGCTATAGCTCGCATCTCCGGGGGGAGAGCCAACATAATAGACTTCGGAACGACGCAGTCGGATATATCCACCAAGGAGTTCAGGGAACACATCTCCGAGCCACGGGCCGCACGCAAAAAGATATGATCCGGCACTGATGTCATCACCCTCAGTCAGCGCGACAGAGCTGAGCTGACCACCGGATGAAGCGCCCGGTCGTGCAGACGCGATTGCAATGTCTCCACCTTTCGATTTGAAAACCTCGCTGACGGCAATGAGGCTTTCGCGCGCTTTTACCGTACCGGCTTCAGGTTCATAGAGTGCATACTCGACATCATCCCATCGGCCCTGAGGCCAGCGTTTGACAAGCTCGTCGTGAGACAGCACTTCATGAGGGACGTTCAGCCGGTTGAAAATATCGAGTTCGACCTTGAGCTTGTCCTCAGGCTCGTTGGCAGAAAGTACGCCGTTTGGATAAATCATTCCCCGGCCGAATTCTTCCTGACGTTCATGCCACATCTGGAACGACTTGATCGCCCAGCGCGAGTAGATTTCATCCTCACCATAGGCTGTCCGGATCTGGCGCGTCTCATCGCCGGACGTCTGGCGTGCATTGCCGACACCATAGGCATCTATCAGTTTGACCTTTGCGCCTTTTTCAAGAAGCGAGAGAGCTGACCACGCCCCGAATGCCCCACCGCCAATCACGAGCACATCCGGCCAACCCTGAATAATAGCCGGTGACGGCTGAGTGCCGGAGCCTGTTTTAGATGTGGCCTCCTGGGCGTTGGCTGTGGAGGAAGAGGCGAGCGCTGCACCAGCCACGACACTGGCTGATGAAGCGAGAAGTTTACGGCGCGTGAGATCTGTCATGCGAAAACAGTCAGGCCCGATCTAAACCCTCGCAATGAGCGCTGTCAGACTGAGCGTGTTCAGCTGTCGAGCGCGCCTGAAACACTTGCAGCGCCGGAACGCCCTGCTCAAATAGCGTGCTCGTCTTTGTGGCGTTTAGAGAATGATCCGCCTACGAAGTCATGATCGTGAAACCGGGGTCAGACCGTGTTTCAGGCGAAATCGAGTAGTCCGTGATCACCAGAGTCATACCGACTTCCTGTCGCCTGACGAGTGATTGCGTGAAGGCCTCATCGCCCCGGATACGGAAAATGGTCGATAGAGTAGACGCACCGGCAAGAGAGCCTGCTGCATCAACAATGATCTTCCAGACAAGATCACCTTCCTGGGTCTTATCCAGCATCAGGACGTGCTCACCCAGACGGGACGAGCCCGTAATTGAGAGCGTGCTGGCCGCAATCAGGCGACCGTTTTCGAGAAGTTCAATCCGCCTGTCAGCTGACGAGGCAACAACTGTATAGGCCGGATGCGAGAATTGGTCTGACCAGTCAGAGGGAACGTGTTTCTGGTCTGTGGCCGCATCGGAAAACCCGTCAATCTGAGCCTCTGACA